>NZ_CAJCHS010000334.1 GCF_903970205.1 Nevskia soli
GCGGCCGTAAGTTTGACCGCCGAGTAATTCGGTTGTACGCACGTCGAATTCTTCCAGGGAGACAAAAGATGACGATACGAGTTCTTCTTCTCGCGCTGTCCGCTGCAACGTTGTGGACGGCATCTGCTCAGACGTCCATAGCGATCACCAACCCGCTCTTTATTGACGACCAAGTCAAGTGCAGTTCCGGCCAACTCTGCTCGGGCGCGAACATCTCCGGCTGGATATGCGGTCCGCAAACCTCCATCGCCGTCTTCTCGAAGACCCAATACCCCAACGCTCCCGCGGCCGGACTTTATGCGGCTGCTCTTGGCTACGAATACGGTTCCGGTTCTATTTTTCAAACCCTTGGAGCCACCGTTCAGGCTAATACAACTTACACCTTGAAGGTCGAAGTCGGTGCGCGCGCCGATTACGAGTTCACCGGTTATAAAGCCGCGTTGTTCGCCGGAAACGTGGAGCTAGTGGAGGGTCACAGCGCGACACCGGTTGGTGGAACGTTTGTCATCGACACAATCGTTTACAGTTCAGGAGCCAACCCGCCGCAGTTAGGCCAGCCTCTTCAAATCTACATCAAGAGCGAAGGCTATGGGCAGGTAAACGTCGCTGCGGTATCGTTGTCGGCCGAATGAGTGAATACGGTAAGCCGGCGCATCTAGACCGGCTTCTCATTGAAGCTGCCGTTGGTAATGCTCCATCCCGACGCAATGTAACGGTCTAACTTCGCCTGGAGATCCTTCGTTACTGAAGGATACTGGTCCGCTACGTCTTTCAACTCGTGCGGATCGTCCTTCCGGCGGTATAACTGCGGCTTATAAGTTCCTTCGAATTTCTCTTTCTCCCAAACGGCCGAGTAATTCCATTCGGGCGTGCGAACGGAGGCGACATAACCGTAAGCCGAGATCACGTGATCGCGGCTATTGGTCTTCTCTCCGGTGACGAACGGCCACAAGTCTTGACCGGTAACCCGCGGACCCGGCTTCAGATTCAGACGGCCAAGGAATGTCGGCATATAATCCGGTATCTGTACAAAACCGGAGACGCGTTTCCCCGCGTATTGACTGCCGGGCACATGCATGATAAACGGGACGTGCGTAACTTGAGTACGAAGGCGATCGGGTCCTTTGACCCATTGCCCCTGCTCGTTCAGCATGGCCCCATGGTCGGACATGAACACGACCACCGAGTTATCGAACAACCCGAGTTCGCGAATGGTGTCGAGCACCTTTCCGTACCAGTAATCCACATTCGAGGCTTCTCCGGCATAGTTTGCACGCAGGCGCCTTACTCCCTCTTCGGGGACCTTTACATTGCCGTAGGGAGGTTCCGGCCAACTGTGCGCGGTCGGCTCCTTAAGGTACTTTTCCACGAACTCTTGCGGAGGATCCCAGGGCTCATGTGGATCAAAGGCCTCCACATGAAGAAAGAACGGTCCTTCGTCGTGATTCTGCTTCAACCAATCGACCGCCTTAGTCGCCGTCTGTTGGACAATCGAATCGCCGAACTTAAGCCAGCGCTTGCGGTTTGCCGTGTATTGGTTCAAGAAGTCGGTAAATACCTGCCGCGGTTCCTTCCCGAACTGGCGGCCCAGTTCGTTTTGAGCGAGGTAGTCAGCAGGGTACAGATCGCTGAAATCAGGCTTCTTTCGGGGCGCCTGCCCATAGTAGTCAATCTCCTGCCCGCGCACCCATTCGTAGTAACCGAAACCGCGGTGAAAGTTCTTATCCGGCCGCTGCAGATGCGGCAGGTCGGCAATCAACGCTGTAAGATAGTTCGCCTCGTGAAGCGTCTCGGAAAGAGTAACATCCTCGTTGAATAGTTGATGCCAGCCGGGAAGCTGCACCGGTTCATGCTGGGGAAAATAGTGGGTGGGCACAATGCGGCGGCCCGTGTAAAGCTGACGGCGAATCGGAATGGTGGGCATCCCTTCCGGATAGGCGTCTTCGAAGACGATGGATTCCTCCGCGAAACGGTTGAGGTTCGGCGTCTCCACCCATTCGCTTCCATAGGCCCGAAGGTTGTCCGCCCGAAAGGTATCGGACACCAGGACAATCAGGTTCAGATTGTTTCCTTCCTGCTTGGGCGGCCGCTCCCAATGCGAACCGGTCTCCGGATCGGGACGCGGTGCGGCGTCACCTGCCGGCGCGCTTGCGCCGGTCAGGCCGGCCAGCGCCGCCGCCTTCAGCAAATCTCGTCTGCTATGACTCATCGGACCTCTCTCCTGGGGTTCGCACCCAAAGACGGGGATATGGTCATGTTCTCCATCGAGAATAGGGGAAATCGATTCTCGAAGTCAATCGGCTGTTCTTGAGATCGGTCAGGGAGCCAGCCTTTGCCCGGCGAAACGCCTCCGGTGGTCATCCCTTTTGGACCACGCAGAAAAGATTGCCGTCAGGATCTTCCGGTACATAAAGTCAGCAGTGGGCTTGTAGCGCCACGGATAGCGGGTTGCGCCGAGCTTCACGAGTCGCTCCGCTTTTTTCAGGATATGGGTCAAGGGAGAGATTCGCGCCTTTTCCTTCGGGGTCGCGAAGCACCGCCCAGCCGCCTTGCGGAGGCTCCCTGGGGACGTAGTGAAAATCGGCGCCTTAGGGCCGATAGAATCGAAGCATGGCGTTCACCATAGACGAGGCGTTTCTGCCCGCGATCCTCACCGCTCCGCCGATGACGGACGAACAGTTCGCGGCGTTCTGCTCCGAACACCCCGATCTGTCTTTCGAGATGTCCGCGGACGGAGAACTGATCGTCATGCCGCCGAATTACACATTGACTGCCTGCCGTCATCGGGCGATCCTCACCCAGCTGGATCGGTGGGCGCAAGTAAGTGAGCTCGGTACGGTCTCTGACGCGTCCGGTGGATTTCTGCTTCCGAACGGCGCCCGCCGCGCTCCGGATGCCGCCTGGACCCTGAAATCGCGCGTACGCGCTCTTGACCCAAACACGGTCGAACGCTATTGGCGCCTATGCCCGGATTTCGTGATTGAGGTACGTTCCCAAACCGACCGCTGGCGCACGCTGCGGGACAAGATGCGGGAGTGGATCGATAACGGCGCGCAGCTGGCATGGTTGATCGATCCCGAAAGTCGCGCGGCGGAAATCTATCGCCCGAGCGGCGGCGTCGAGGTCCTGGCCAACCCCGCATTCTTGAAGGGCGAAGGGCCGGTTGAAGGGTTTGTCCTGGACTTGCTGCCCGTGTGGGATCCGCTCAGCCACTGATCTAGAACAGCTTTAATGGAGTAAACGGAGTAACGACGCTCGCCGGTTTCGACGCCGCCCGCGTTCCACGCCATCTTGTGAAGAAAGAACAAGACGTAGTAAGTGGCCCGCCGGCCAGGTACGCACTTCCGCATTCTGACGGGCCGGTTACGCAGGGCACACAGTACAATCAGACTGCGGTTACGCGCGGGCGCCCGATCGTTCAGGAGGCTTTTTGAGGAATATCGGATTCGTTCCGGCGGTTTTTGCGATTGCATTTTCCGGCTTAAGCTATGCGGCGACACCCCCCGTCAGTTTCGGGTTGGCGCGCGATTACGCCGCGGGTTCAGGACCCGCCGGTTGTGCTGTGGGCGATTTCAATGGAGACGGCATTCCGGACATCGCCGTCGCGGATAGAAACTCCAAAACCGTGTCGATTCTGATTGGCGTCGGGCAAGGCGCTTACCGCGCTCCCGTTCCTTATGCAACGGGCAACGAACCTTGGGCAGTTGCGGTCGGCGATTTGAACGGCGATTCCAAGCTGGACCTTGTTGTGGTTAACCTCCTTGACGGGACTCTGTCGGTTCTGTTAGGCCTAGGCGATGGAACGTTTCAACCCGCGGTGAGTTACGCGATCGGTTACGCGCCAATCGCCGTCGTGCTGGAAGACATGAACGGTGACGGGAAGTTGGATGTCGTGGCCACCTTGGGTGGAGGGGAAGGCGTTGCCGTACTGTTGGGCTCGGGCGACGGCGCCTTCGGTCCTGCAATGGAAACGCTTGCCGGTATCAACCCTACGGGGCTTGCTGTTGCGGATTTCAACCGCGACGGCCGGCCGGACGTGGTCGTCGGCGATAGCACGAATGGCGTCCTTGTTCTTCCCGGCAATGGCGACGGAACATTCCAGCCGCCCGTCGCTTACGGGCCGCCGGACACGGTTTCGGTGAACGTTGGCGACGCCAATGGCGACGGTATCGCCGACCTGATTACGCTTACCAATGAGTCCGAGGAGAAATCGCAAATCAATGTATTGCTTGGCAACGGAGACGGCACGTTCCAGCCGGCGCTAAGGACCCCGGAGAACGGCTCCGCCCCCACCCTGTTGGTATCCGGCGACTTCAATGGCGATCAGAAGCTGGATATTGTTATCGCGAGACCCGAAACCGCGTCTGCGACTCTTTTGCTCGGTGACGGCACGGGTAACTTCACCACGGCAGGCGCGTTCCCGATCGAGTTCGGAGCGAGCGTACTCGCCGCGGCCGATCTAAACGGCGATGGGAAATCGGATTTGATCGTAACGGCGGAAGACGCCGACGCGATATCCGTCTTGCTTGGCACCGGAAAAGGGACGTTGGGACATACCGACCAAATCACCGTAACGGACCGCGTCGTATATCTCTGCGGCCCGGCGATCGCGGACGTGAATGGAGACGGCAAAGCGGACTTGATCACCAGCGGAACGCACTTAAAGGCGTTGGAAGTGTACCTGGGCAATGGTGACGGCACTTTCGGAGATTCGATTAGTTCCTCTCGGTCCAGCGGATGCCAGGCCTTAGTCGCTGCGGACATGAACGGGGACGGTATCCAGGATGTGGTTGTGGCATCCATTGCCGCCACGGTCGACATCGAGTTAGGCAATGGGGATGGAACGTTTCGCCCGGCGGGTTCCGCAACGCTGCCGCAGCAAGCCTTAACGGTTGCAGTGGCCGACCTGAACGGCGATGGGATTCCCGACGTGGTCACAACGGAGGACGTTGGAGGCCTAAGCGTATTTTTAGGCAATGGAGACGGCACGTTGCAGGCGCCGCAAACATATGCGGTAGGGGCGGATGCTTATCCCACTTCCGTTGCCTTAGCGGACGTGAATCAGGACGGACATATCGACATGGTGGTGGGAGTGGTAAACGAGCCTGGCAATAAGGAGTACATTGCGGTCTTTCCCGGCAATGGGGATGGCACCTTTGGAACGTCAAGTAAGGTGTCAACCGGGTCTGGTTATGCCACCGAGTCGGTGGTAGTTGAGGATTTCGACGGGGACGGCGTTCCGGATATTGGGGCCCTCGCCGAAAATGGCCACAACTTCCTGTTCGGATTTTTCCGGGGGTTGGGCGGCGGGAATTTCGCTTCGCCGGTATACACGGGTCTTCCCTTTGGAGTGGGCGCGATCCTCGCCGGCGATTTCAACGACGACGGCAAGCCGGATGTGGCGGTTCTGGACGCGGACTCGCAGAACTTGGAAATCCTGCGGAACGACGGCGGCGGAATGTTCACGCTCGAGAACGCGTTTTGGGGACTCGGCTTGCTGGCGGAACAGTTTGCGGTGGGAGATCTGAACGGCGACGGACTACCGGACGTGGTCAGCGCAAACGAGTCGACATTGACCATTTTGTTGAATAAGTCGAAGTGAGCGGCTGCGAGTACCCTTGCTCGGACACCGGAGGAACCTGCAAGTTGTGGAGAAGATGGAGCGGAGACGAGAATCGAACTTGCAACCAACAGCTTGGAAGGCTGTGACTCTACCATTGAGTTACTCCCGCCCAAGGAGCAACTTCCATTTTACCTAAAGCCCGGTTTCGAGCGGAAGCGCCAGGGGCGGCTCCTTCAGAAAGTCCAGCCCGGCCATCTCGTCCAGCGCCTCGCGCAGCGCCCGCTCGGGGGTCGTTTCCACCGTGATCACGAACGGCAGATTATGCTTCTCCTCGCTGGGAAGCTGCAGCACCGCTTCTAAACTGATGTTGCGCGCCGCTAGGATTCCCGCGAGCGCCGCGATGATCCCCGGCCGGTCTTCCACCGTAAACCGCAAGTAGTACGGCCGCGATTGCTCCAGAATCGAGAGCGGTTTATACTCGCCCAGGCGTTCATGCGCGAAGGGCGACACGCGCTCCGGACTTCCCGACCGGATTTCGCGCGCCACTCGCATGAGATCGCTCACCACCGCGACTCCGGTCGGCCGAGAGCCCGCGCCGCGCCCATAGTAGAACGTATCGCCGCCATGGTGCCCGTGAACCCAGATGCCGTTATAGGCGCCGTCCACACTCGCGATGATTGCCGTCCGCGGGACCAGAGCCGGCCGGACCGAGAGGATGAGTCCCTCGGATGTTTGCCGCGCCGACCCCAGCAACCGGATCGTCTGCCCCAACTGCCGCGCGTAGGCGAAATCGAGCGGTGTGATGCGCCGGATGCCCTCGACGTAGATATCGGCCGGCGTGATCCGCTCCCCGAACGCCAGCGCCGCAAGCAGCGCCAGCTTGTAGCGCGCGTCGAAGCCGTCGATGTCCGCCGCCGGATCGGCCTCCGCGTACCCCAGCCGTTGCGCCTCGGCGAGCACCACATCCAACGCCGTGCCGTGCTTCTCCATCTCGGTCAGGATGTAGTTACTGGTCCCGTTCAGGATGCCGAACAGCGCCTGCACGCGGTCGCCCGAGATGCCCTCGCGCAGCACCGCGTGAATCGGGATGCCTCCCGCCACGCTCGCCTCCATCGCCAGGTTGATCCCCGCCTTGATGGCGCGCGCCCAGATCGAGGCCCCGCAGAGCGCCATCAATTCTTTGTTCGCCGTCACGATCGATTTCTTCTGATCGATCGCCGCATCGAGAATCTCCTGAGCCACGCCGGTCCCGCCCACCAGCTCGGCGATCACGTCGATCTCGGGGTCGTCCACCACCTCGCGCCAGTTCACCGAACGCCGGACTCGGCCCAGCGATGGCGGCAGCTTGCGCTTCATCACCGACCGGCTGCACACCGCCGCGACGCGCAGCGGAAACCCGAGCTTCAGACGGATTTGCTCCGCATTCTCCGCCAGAACTTCCAGCGTGCCCGACCCGACGTTCCCCAGCCCGATGATCCCAACGCTGACTGCGCGCATTTTTTGGCTATCATAGCAGCGGAATCCAGTATGTCCCGCCTAAGCCTTGCCTGCCTGTTCACGGCCTGTCTGCTCTTGCAAGCGCAGTCGCCTTTCCCGGAGCCGCGCACTCCCGATCTCGGTCCCGATACATCGACGCTCCCCAACGGCAAGTCGCGCGCCGAAGCCATCTTGAAATCGGATCAGGAGAAATCGCTCGCCGACGCCAAAGAACTCGTCACGATCTGCACCGCGCTGGAGAAGGATCTGGAAGCCCAGGGCGCGCAGGATGTGCTCAGCATCGTCGACATTCACCGCACCGAAGACATCGAGAAACTCGCCAAGCGCATCCGCGGCCGCATCCGGAGATAGCGGGCATCGCTAGAATGTCACAGATGGCCAGCACCCGTTTCAAGTCGCAGCTGATGAGCGCCAGCGAGATCGACCGCACCATGGTCCGGCTCGCCCACGAGATCCTCGAGAATTCGAAGGAGGTCGGGAATCTGGCCTTCATCGGCATCCGCCGCCGCGGCGTTCCGATGGCCCAGCGCCTGGCGAAGAAGATCGAATCGCTCGAAAAGTGCGCCGTCCCTGTCGGCATCCTCGACATCAACCTGTATCGCGACGACCTCTCGACGGTCGGTCACAAGCCGGTGGTCAGCGGCACCGACATCCCGTTCTCGGTCCAAGGTAAGGACATCATCCTGATGGACGACGTTCTGTACACCGGCCGCACCATCCGCGCGGCGCTCGACGCCCTCTTCGATCACGGCCGCCCCGCGCGCGTCCAGCTCCTCGTGCTGATCGATCGCGGACACCGCGAGCTCCCGATTCAGGCGCGCTTCGTCGGCCGGGTCGTGCAGACCTCTTCGAGCGAAATCGTCGAAGTCAAGTTCCAGGAGATCGACGAGGTCGATAAAGTGCTGCTCGTCGAGCGCGTCGCCGAAGCATGAAGACCGGGCTGCTCGGGATCGAAAGTCTGGACCGCGCTGGAATCGATGCCATCCTGACTCGCGCCAGGCATTTTCAGAAACCCGGCCGCTACGAGACTCTCCGTCATAAGCTGGTGGTGAACCTGTTCTTCGAAGCCTCTACGCGCACGCGCACCAGCTTCGAGATCGCGGCCAAACGTCTCAGCGCGGATACGATCTCGATTACCGCGTCCGGATCGAGCGTGTCGAAAGGCGAATCGCTGGTCGATACGCTGAACACGCTGGGCGCGATGCGTCCGCAGGCCATCGTGATGCGCCACTCGGCTTCGGGCGCGCCGCATTTCCTCGCGCGGCACCTCAACATCCCGATCATCAACGCGGGCGACGGCACGCATGAGCACCCGACGCAAGCGCTGCTTGACGCGCTCACGATTCTGGATCGCCGCGGAACTCTCGAAGGCTTGCGCGTGGCGATTATCGGGGACATTGCTCACAGCCGCGTTGCGCGCTCCAACGTCCATCTGTTGTCACGCTACGGAGCCGATATTGTTCTCTGCGGGCCCGCGCCGCTGCTGCCGCGCGAGCTGGAGTCGCTCGCGCCCGGCATCTCGCTGACCAACGACATGGCGCAGGCTATTCAGGACGCCGACGTGATTATGATGTTGCGCGTCCAGCTCGAACGTCAGCACGAAGTTCCCATGGCGGCGGGCGAATACTTCCACTTCTACGGATTGCGCCTGGAACATCTTGCGCAAGCCAAGCCGGACGCCATCGTCATGCACCCCGGCCCCATCAATCGCGGGCGCGAGTTGTCGTCCGAAGTCGCCGATAGCCAGCGTTCGGTGATCCTCAACCAGGTCGAGAACGGAATCGCGGTCCGGATGGCAGTGCTCGAACAGGTGCTCCAGTGAACCTGGTGATTCGTGGCGGCCGTGTGATTGACCCCGCGTCGGGACGCGATGAGATCGCCGATGTCGCCATCGTGGATGGCCACTTTTCCTCTACGGGCGCGGATGGTTCGGAGGAGTTCGACGCTACCGGCCTGATCGTTGCTCCGGGGTTTATCGACATGCACGTCCACCTGCGCGAGCCCGGCTTCGAACACGCCGAAACGATCGAGAGCGGAGCGCG
>NZ_CAJCHS010000335.1 GCF_903970205.1 Nevskia soli
CGATATCCGGCTGGATACGGGGCGGCAGGCGCGCGCGGCTTCGGGCGATTTTTCTTTGCCGTCAGGCATGACACTCGACCAATACGAGCAGGAGATTATCAAAGCGGCGCTGAAGAAAGCGGACGGGAATAAGAGCCAGGCCGCGCGCTTACTGGGACTTACCCGCAATGCGCTGCGCTACCGGCTGGGGCAGATGGGGATGGAGCCGCCGACGAGTCAAGAATCCTAGGCCGCGACACCGCTCGCTTACGCGCGCGGCTCAGTAAATTCGTTCGTTCGGGGACATGGGTTCGGGGTCACAATCACGGGCTCCGGACTAACCCAGACCGAGGATGTCCCGTGTCGTGCCGGTTTGCCCCTGAATCTTACTCTGCAGGAGCATCAATGCGTGGATTAGTTGTTCGGGGCGCGGGGGACAGCCGGGAACATAGACATCGACGGGAATCGTTTGATTGACGGGCACCAGCGCATAGTTATTAAACACGCCGGTCGAGGTAGCGCACGCGCCCATGGAGATCACCCACTTCGGCTCCGGCATTTGCTCGTAAAGGTGCCGGATTACCTTCGACATCTTCACCGAAACGCGGCCGGCGACAATCATCAAATCCGATTGGCGCGGAGATCCGCGGAACACTTCAGCGCCGAAGCGCGAGATATCGAAGCGTGCGCCGCCCATCGACATCATTTCGATCGCGCAGCAGGCGAGTCCGAAGCTCATCGGCCACAGCGAGTTCTTGCGAGCCCAGTTAACGGCGTTGTCGAGAGTGGTGGTGATCAGGCCGGCTTGCGCGATGGCCTGATCGACGGTTTCGTTATCAATCCGCGAGAAAAGTTCGACGGGACCGGATGCCAACGGAGCTTGCATACAAGTAGTTTCGCAAATCGGGGCGATTAAACTGCAAGAAGGCCCTTGATGTCATCCGACGCCTCCGGGCGAGCCTTGGTAAGCGCCGCTGAGCGCTGCGGCATCGAGCCGCGATTCTGGACGATGTTCGGGCAGGAACAGCCCGCTTCGCCGGAGACTTTGAAGGCTATCCTGGGCGCCCTGGGAGTTCGTACCGGGTCCGAGCAGACGGTAGCGGACGACGTGCAAAGGCGCGAGCGTGAGGAGTGGGTTCATATCCTCACGCCGGCGATCGTGACCACGTATGCGAACGGTCAGCTTACGATTCCGGTGACGTTCCCCGAGGCGGAGTTAGGGACCGACGCGCGGTTTACAGTCACTTTGGAGTCGGGCGGCGTGCTGAAGGCGACGTTGCCGCTGGGTTCGGGCGTGGTCGAAGAACGGAAGACCTTCGAGGATTCGTGGGCGCGCGTTCGCGTGGCGTTGCCACTCGACGTGCCGCTGGGTTATCACCGGTTGGCAATCGACGCCGGCTGGCGTCATGCTGAGACCAACCTGATTGTGGCGCCCGCCTCCGCGTGGCAGCCGGACGAGTTAAAGCGGGGCGGTAAGATGTCCGGATTCGCGGTTGCGCTCTATGGGTTGCGCTCCGAGCGGAACTGGGGGTTTGGAGACTTTACGGACCTGCAACGGCTTTGTAAGTGGGCCGCGCGGAAACTGGGAGTTAGTTTCATTGCTTTAAATCCGCTGCATGCGATTCCAAACCGTCGTCCTTATAACACAAGTCCTTATCTGCCTACGAGCATCTTCTTTAAGAACTATCTGTATCTGGACGTTGAAGCTATCGATGAGTGGAAGCAATCGCGGCGCGCGCAGTGGTGTTTCCGCCGTCCGGCGGCGCAGTCTGAGTTGGAGGCGCTGCGCGATGCGGAAACGGTGGAGTATGAGCGTGTTGCCGCATTCAAGACGCGCTTTCTGAAACTACTGTTTGCGGAGTTTCTGCGCAGGCATTGGAGTAAGAATACGGCCCGCGCGCAGGAGTTCCGTCAGTTTCGCGAGAGCGCGGGCAATCTGCTGACGCGCTTCGGTCTTTATTGCGCGTTGAATGAGTATCTGCATGAACGCGATTTGAATCTGTGGGTCTGGACGGACTGGCCGGCGGAGTATCGCGATCCTGAGTCCGCGGCTACTAAGAAGTTCGCGGCTAAGCATTGGCGCTCCATTCTTTTCCATGAGTGGGCGGCATGGCAGACCGATCAGCAGTTGGCCGAAGCGCAACGCGCGGCAGTGGATGCCGGGCTAAGTATCGGGCTGTATCACGACCTAGCTTTGGCGACGGACCGGTTTGGCGCCGATATCTGGGCGCATCGCGATTTCTTTGCTCATGGCTGCCGCGTAGGCTCGCCGCCGGACGACTTCTCGCCGCAAGGTCAGGATTGGGGTTTCCCGCCGCCGAATACGCTGCGTCACCGGGCGGACGGTTATCGCATGTTTCGCGAATCGATCCGCCGCACCGCGCAGCACGGCGGGGCGTTGCGCATCGATCACGTGATGCGCTTCTTCCGGCTCTATTGGATCCCGGACGGCATGGACGCAACTAAGGGCGCCTATGTGCATGATCGCGCCGAAGACCTTGTACGAATACTGGCGCTGGAGAGTGCGCGCAGCCGCATTCTGATGGTGGGCGAAGACCTTGGAACTGTGGAACCTTACATCCGCGAGATGCTGGGGAGGTTCGGAATCCTAAGTTACCGGTTATTCTATTTCGAGCGCAATGGAGACGGCTCCTATCGCCGCGCCGATGAGTATCCGCGGCAGGCGCTCGTGTCGTCGTCGACTCACGACTTACCTACCTTGGCGGGGTTCTGGACGGGTTCGGATATCGAAGCGCGGAAGGCAGCGGGAGTGCTGGACGAGAAAGCTTACGACGAGCAGTGGACCGGCCGAAGGCGCGATAAGGAACGCATGCTGGAAGCGCTTCTCGACGCCGGTTTACTACCGCGCGGGTACACCGCGAAGGCGGACTTCGATGACACGCTAACGCACGCCATCCTGGGATTTCTGGCATCCACGCCTTCGATGATCATGCTCGTCAATCAAGAGGATCTAACTCGCGAGCCGCATCAGCAGAACCTTCCGGGCACGACGTCGCAGTATCCGAATTGGGGGCGCAAGATGCGGTTCACGGTGGAGCAGCTGGAGAGCGACCGGCAGGCGCGCGAGTGGACATCGCAGCTTTGCGAACAACTGCTCGAGAGCGGGCGCGCGGAAGCTACTACCGGGGCTGCGCGATCGTAATGTTGCGGTAGCGCATACCTCCGGTGTGATCGCCCTGAAGGTAGATGGGGCCGGGCTCGCCTTCATGACTATCGATAGCCCCGCCGGTGATGCCGGGGATCTCCTGGGCGTTAATGGTAGTCTGCCCATCGCGAACTACGGTAAGTTTGCGGCCGACTAAGGTGATGTCGAAGGTTTCCCACTGGCCCGGCTTCCAGGGGAGGGAAACACTGGGTGCGATGAATCCATAGAGTGCGCCCATCCCATGCAGGGCGTCGATTCCCTTTTCATAAGCTACCTGGATTTCATCGCGCCCCCGCAGGTAGATACCGCTGTTTCCCTCATCAGGACAGTTGAATTCGACGTGAAGCTTGAAGTCGTTAAACGTGCGCGTCGTTCTGATGTTCGCTCCTGGAGATACGTTCAGAAGGTCGCCGCCTTCAGCTTTCCAATGACTTTCAGGTACTTTGCCCGGCTCGGTGGTGAAGGGCTCCCACCCTGACATATCGGTCCCGTTGAAGAGCGGCTGGGGACTACCCCAACTTCGGACCGTGCGGTTTAGCGACGGCGCGCGTTTCCCTTCAAACGATGCGTTCACGCCGTCAGCTCTTGAGTAAGTGCCGGCTATCGCGCCATCCTTAACACGGAGGTCCCACTTCACCTGCATTGTCTTCCCGAACCACTCTTCGGTGCTGAACAGCAGACTGGCGCCACTTAGTTTCACATCCGTCGCGGGGTGCGCACTGGCGACACGGCCGACTACGCGTACCTTTGGAGCATCGGGCGCTCCGGTAACTTCCACCCAGGAGGGATATGTGTCGTGGCCGGCGTGGACGGTCAGGTCCCAGCGGCCGTTGAATGAACTTTGGCCTCCGGTTTGGGCCAGGGCCGCGGCGGCGAGTACG
This sequence comes from Nevskia soli, assembly GCF_903970205.1. Taxonomy (GTDB): domain Bacteria; phylum Acidobacteriota; class Terriglobia; order Bryobacterales; family Bryobacteraceae; genus Bog-113. Next base: position 4,027 of record NZ_CAJCHS010000335.1, read on the forward strand.
GGTATCAGAAGAATAAGTTTCATAGTTTGGTTGCAGTCTATCTCAGTGCTTGAGTGAAACTGTGGGGAAGTAGTCGCCGGCGGGCCGGCGCGTCCACCACTCGCCTTTCGTTCGGAGTATTTGCCGATCGCTGAAACGGTATTGATAGGCGAGTGCGCGGATGTACTTCGGCGGCTTGCCTCCGAACGGGTCGTGTTCAAGAAGCGCCAGTACGGGGGGCGATGCCTGCAGAAGGCGCAGGGCGAAATGCTGGAACCAGACGTTCTCCTGAAAGTTCCCGAGCGCCGCGAACCACATCTGCCAATCGAGCCGGGGTTGATAGGGTTCGGCTAAGACCGGCGCACGGTTCAGATTGCCGGGTTTGTAACGGAATGCATAGCTCTGCCAGTTAGTGCCGTCGTTCGAGCCTTGAACGTCGATCTCAATACGCTGCGTGGTCATGCTGGCGAATAAGCCGTAAGTATTCACGATTCCGAACGGCGCAATCCGATCCGCAAACGCGGGGGTTGGTAATCCGGCCATGGCAGTTAAACTAATGACGCTGAATCCGAAGATCAGAAGGATGAGCGCGCCGGAGACGTAGATATTGGAACGAACGGGCTTACTCGGCGGAAGCTTGCGAGGGAGACCAAGAGGAATGCAGAGCGCGATGGTGAGCAGGTTAAAGAATGTGTAACTCCCGGTGGCCATTATGAGGACTTGCAGCGCTATGATGGCGACGGCGGCAATCCGTTTCATGATGCGCGTGCCAAAAATCAGGAAAGGTACGGCTAACTCGACGACGAACACGACTGCGCAGGAAGCGTTCTGAAACCAGAGCGGCGCTTTGTCAGCGAACCAGGCGAGTATGGTTGGCAGCGGCTGCGTCCAGTAGTGGTAAGTCAAGGCGGTTAAGTTGCGCCAGGTCGGGTCGTGGCTCGTCAACTTGACGACTCCCGATTCGAACATCAGCCGGAAGAGTAGCCATTGCAAAAGGAGGACGCGAAGCGGATCCGGCGTCAGGAAGATAGCGAGGAAGCCCGCTTCGAGCAACAGGTAATCCCACTGGTAACCCATGAACACCTGTCCCGCGCCGACTAATGACAGATAGCCGAACCATAGGAGAGCAAACGCGATCCGCTGAAGTGCTCCGTGCGCCGGTAAGAGAGCTGCTGCGACTGCTATAGCCGCGCCAATCCAAGGGATTGCGACGAGCGCGAAGTCGGAATGCCACCACCAGAACAGCGTCGGAACCGACCAGAAGGCGCCGCTGCCGACCTGCTGCCATACCGCTCCGAGAAACGGCTCGAGCGGCAGGATGCCCTGCGAGCCGATCAGCCCCTGCGCTTGCACGGCGAAGGAGACGAAGGCGATCAGATAAATAATCGCCAGCGCTCTAGAGAAGAGTTTCACGCCGGCCTAGTTGATCTGGACCGTTCCGGCGAGAGTCAGGTCCGCGGCGCTGGAAGAGTTGCCAACGAAGAACGTGTAACTACCAGGAGCTACCTGCCAGTTGCTAGCGGCAGGATTCCACCAGGACAATGGATGCGACGAATCATTCTCATCGATTTCGATGGTAACCTGCTGCTGGACGCCGGCGTCTAGAAACACCTTATGCCAGCCAACTAAGCGCAGTGGCGGCTCGCCCATACCGGCAGGCATCTGCAGGTAGACTTGCGCTACTTCCGCGCCTGCGGCCGAACCTGTATTGGCTAGATTGAAGCTTATCTGGATATTCGGATTCGTTGCGGTCAGGTTATTTATCAAGCTGATGTTCGAGAAAGCGAACGTCGTATAGGAAAGTCCGAAGCCGAAAGGGAACAACGGAGTTATATTCTGGCTCTGGTACCACTTATAGCCGACATACAAGCCTTCCGAGTAATTTACGGGGAACGGCGTGGTTCCGTCCGGTGGCGTCGCGATCACCGGATGCGGCAGGTCGTTCACACTCGCCGGGAAGGTGATGGGAAGCTTGCCGGATGGATTTACCGCCCCAAACAACAGGTTGGCGATAGCCGGTCCTCCATTCTGGCCAGGGAACCAGACTTCCAGCACGGCGCTCACGCTACTCAACCACGGCATTACCTGCGCTCCCGCGTTCTCCATAACTACGATCGTGTGAGGATTGGCCGCGGCTACAGCAGAGACAAGCGTATCCTGACCATCGAAGTCGAGATCGGTCCGGTCCATTCCCTCACTCGACCACTCACTAACGAATACGATGGCTACCTGGGACGAAGCCGCCAGCGCGGCTGCCGAAGTAGAGTCCGTCCCCGGATCGAATTGAACCAATGCGCCCGGCGCCATCGCTTGAATGGCATCCATGGGAGATGACGGGTCCCAGATAACCGGCGCCCAGCAGGGCGGACAAGGGTCGGGCTGCTGTAGAACCGGGCCGCCCGTGGGAGTTACCTGCGCCGAACCGCCGCCCGAGAGTACCCCGATATCGGCGTTCGATCCAATAACAGCGATCGACTTAATCGTAGAAGCATTCAGCGGCAGTTGCCCATTATTGTTCTGGAGTAGAACAGCGCCCTGTTCTTCCATCTCCTGCGCGATCGCCCGATCCGCCGCAGTATTGACAGGTGACGTGGTGGGCTCCTCGAAAGCGCCTACTTCAAAGAGAGCTCGAAGGATACGATGAACCATCTCATCCAGGGTGGACTGCGGTACTTGATTACTCTGGATCGCCGCGCCGAGATCTCCAAAGTACGTGCTATCCGGCTGTTCCTGATCGAGACCGGCGGCTACGGTGCTATGAGTCGCGTCCCAATCCGACATTACAAAGCCGGGAAAGCCCCAGTCGCCTTTGAGCGCGGTCGTCAATAGATCGGGATTTTCGCATGAATAGATGCCATTCACCAGGTTATAGGCGCACATCACAGACTGTACATCGGAGTCTTTGATGCCGATCTCGAATGCCAGCAGATCGCTCTCGCGCATCGATCGCTCGTCGATTTCGGCGTTCGCGGTCGTCCGTCCGGTTTCCTGGTCATTGAGGGCGAAGTGCTTGATGCCGCCGACCACATGTTGATCCTGGATGGCGCGTATGTGAGCCGCGGCAATCTTCCCGGCAAGGATCGGATCTTCGCCCTTCGTCTCAAAGGCGCGGCCATCGCGGGGCTCGCGTCCGATTAGGTTGATGTTACCGCCTAAGTTGATGTTCATCCCGTAGTTCTGTAGCTCGACGCCGATGACGCTTCCATACTTATAGGCCTCATCCAGGTCCCAACTGGCCGCGCTGGCGATTGACGATGGAAGCGCGGTAGCTGGACCTACGCTGTTACCCACACCTACGCTGCCGTCGGCAAGGTAAAGGTCGGGAATTCCAAGGCTGGGTATGCCCGGCACCCAACCGGCTCCTCCATGGGGGGCGGGCGCGCCGACTCCACTGATGCCGCCGTGGACCATCTGTAACTTCTCATCCTGAGTCATCTGGGAAAGGATCGCGTCGGCCGCCGAGTCAGAGCCGGTCGCCTGAATCGCAATCGTAACCGCATTGGAGAGAGCGCCATTCATCGATATGACGACCGGAACCGCGCTGCCGACAGGGGCACTGCCCGGAACACGCGCGTTGATCTGGTAGACACCGACGAATCCGGGAGCTAGTCCCGAGAAGACCACATGCGCGGGGATTCCACCTATCGTCACGTCGGGTAGCGTGGTCGTGACGGCGAGAGGGTTAGAAGGCGCGGGCGATCCGGTTGCCGGTTGATTGGTTACGGGACCCAGGCCGGTGCAATAAATCACGATCGTCGTGATACCAGGTATTGCTGGGTCGGCTGTGTCGACAATGTCATAGATCGTGTCCTGGATAGCCCCCTGGCCAGTACCCTGTGAATTGATACTGAAAATACCAGGCGCGAACGCGGCCAAGCTTAGCATTTGCGGTGAACCAGTTTGCCCGCTCGATATCGGTATCAATGATGTTTGCGTTTGCCCGGTAAGCTCCCAGGGTATTTGTATGTTGGTCTGCGTGTTCGAAGCAAAGAAGAGGGGGGCGTAGTATCCGCCGGTAAATTGCAGCGATAGTTGAGAAAGGATGGTCGGGAGCGGTAAGACCGAGGCCGCGGATGGCGAGTTTACCTCGAAGGTACCGAAGACTGAAGCCAGGCTCCCTGGGGCGACCGGTGCCGTGTAACTAGCCGCGTTTACGACGCCTCCAGGGCTGATGGAGGGCTGGGCCTTGGCCGCCAACGCAGCCGCAAGTAGGCAGATTGTTAGCCGCATGCAAATTGAGTATATCTGCTGCGGATGGTGTCGACTAAGCTAAGGGGTTACATTAGAGCCCGGACCTGGTCCGCCGCGCGCTGGGCTTCCAAAATTGAAGCCCGGTGATCCATGATTCCGCTTAAATCGGAATTGGCAAACGCGACTTGTCCGACGGGATTGCTGCGCAGCACTTCTCCCGGCGCCGGTTTGCCAATAGTGCCAAAAAAGAAGCCGGGCTGCGCGCTAAGATACGCGTGACCCCAGCGATTCAAAATGACAGCGGCAAGATCCCGCCCCGCATCGAAACCCAGCGGACGAAACATCGTTTCCAGTTGACTAACCAGCCGGCGCTCATATTCGCGGTAAGTCGTCGAGAGCAGTTCGCTGCGGCCGCGGCTATTCTGTTCGGCTAACGGCATTCCGGGATAAGAGAACAGAATCTTGAGAGTCAGCATTACGGGTGAATCCGGGGAGATGACCGGCGAAACATCGCCGATGGTGGCGAGTTTGCGCAACGCGAAGTAGTTTCCGATACCTTCGAACCACTGGCATTCCGTAATACCCGCCCGGTAAAGAAAGCGCCAGTTACTGAGCGCGATGTTAGCCACCAGACAAGGCGAACGATGAAACTGCGCATAAGCTTCCTGGTGAGTCGCCGGGAGGTCGGCGATGATATGACGCGTGGTCCAGCTTCCTCCGGCCATGATTGCCGCCTGAGCGCGCACGCGGTAGTAACGGCCGCCATTAAGGTAGATAATCTCGACGCGGCCATTACGGTTAGCGATCGACACAACGGTAGAGTTCAGACGGACGCGCGCTGGATCCTGCGGGCGATCGAGCGCGCCGAAGTTAACGCGGGCGCGGCAGATATCCCGCATTGTGACTTCACCCGGAAGCGATGCGGGCAGCAGCGCTTTCAGGATGTGGCGAGCCACACCCGCGTTTCCACCCGGGAACATCTGCGCGCCGTTCGATTCGTCCCAGGGAAGCAACACATCGGCCGCATACTCACCGTAGGCCGAGAGCGCGTCGGCTCCGATTCCCGCGCCGCCGCCTGCGACGGGCGACAGGAACGTCCGCACGGTATCGCGGCTGATGCCATAGGTTTCCATCAGGAATTGCTCAAGCGTAATGCTATCCATGTAGCGCGACCGGGCGTCGCCGTGCTCTTTGGGTAAGGCGGGCTCCCCGCCCGCATGCACGCGTAGTAACTCCGCAACCTGCACTTGTGTAAGTGGAGCGCCCGAGAGTTTCTTCCCCCAGGGATCGTTCAGCAGGAGGCCTTTCGGTCGCTGAAACTTCGGTCCAAAGAAGAACGCCGAATTGCGGCTGCCGTCGAAGTAAGGGGTTACGGCAAGGGGCAACGCCGGTTCCCGTCCGCTCCAAGATTGGTAATCGAAGCCATGCGGGTCGATTCCGATCGACCGGTAGAACCTATCGAGAAAGGTACCCGCGAAGGGCGGAAAGAACATGGCGGAAGCCTGATTCGCAATCACCCGGCGCCCGCTCACAATCACCTCATTGCGCTTAGCGAGGCCCCCGAAGATAGGATGATCGTCGATCACAAGGCATGTGCGCTTACCCGTGCCTTTAGATGATGAATCGCGAACAAAGAACAGCGCCGCCGCCAGACCGCTGATTCCGCCGCCTACAACGACGCAGTCAAAGCTTTCGTCCGTATCGATAATCTCCGGGGACGCAGGATTTACCGGGTGATCGCGAATGGTATGTCCGTCAGTAAGAACCGCCCAGGTGTTTCCGTTGGCTTTGCTATAGTCGCCGACGCCTGAGTAACCGTCGAATGCCGCGCCCCGGAGTTGCTCGCCTGGAGAAGCGGCGCGCAGAAGAGCGGCTCCCGCGCCGACGAGGGTGGCATTCAGATAATCGCGCCGCGTGATCCGCACCGAAACAGGATACTCCTGTTCGTGTTAGTTTCTTGAGAGAGTGTCCTTAGTGCGATGCATAAGTTACCGGTTCCGGTTCAGCGGATGGCGCCGGCAGTCCGGGTGTGGGTCCGGTGATCAGGCGCGCACTACGGTTATGGGTGAAGTAGTTAAACGCCCACTCCATCAGCACGACCATGCGGTTCTCGAAACCCACTAAGTACAAGATGTGAACGAACAGCCAAATGAACCACGCCAGCGCGCCGTGGAAATCGAAGCGTCCGATTTGAGCTACCGCGGCCAACCTTCCGATTACCGCCAGGTTGCCCTTATCCCAGTAATGGAATGGCTTCACCGGTTCGTTTTTGAGGCGCTTGACAATGGTCTTCGCGGCATAGGTTCCTTGTTGGATCGCGACTTGCGCGACACCGGGAAGCGGCTTGCCGCCCTGGTGCGTAAAGGACGCGAGGTCACCCACGATGAAGATCTCCGGATGCCCTTTGATCGAGCAATCCGGCTCGACCACCACGCTTCCGTTTTTTGCAACTTGTGCGCCCGTTTGATCGGCGACGATCTTTCCAAGACCGGAAGCGCGCACGCCCGCGGCCCACAAGACGGTTTTCGCCGCGATCTTTTCCTCGCGATCTTTGAACTTCACGGTGACGCCGTCGTCGGTGATCTGGGTAACCTGTCCGGACGCAACCGTCTTAACGCCTTTGCGCTGCAGTACAGTTTCGGCGGCCTTCGACAGGTCCTCCGGGAAGGTCTCGAGGATGCGGCCTTTTCCTTCCACCAGGATGATGGCGGCGTCGCGCGGATCGATGCTACGGAAATCGTGGCGCAGCGTATCGTTGGCAATCTCGGCCAGCGCTCCGGATAACTCCACCCCGGTCGGTCCGCCGCCGACGAGCACAAACGTCAGCCAGGCGCGTCTCGTCGGTACATCCGTTTCACGTTCCGCGGCTTCAAACGCAAACAGGATCCTCTTGCGGATTTCGGTCGCATCTTCGATGGACTTCAGGCCGGGCGCGTTCTTCTTCCAATCGTCATGCCCGAAGTAGAAATCGACCGTGCCCGCCGCGACGATCAGCGAATCGTAGCCGACGCGCTCGCCGTCCGCCAGAATCACTTCCCGGGCGTTCGCGTCAAGGCCGCACATTTCGCCGAGCAGCACGCGCGTGTTCTTCTGCGCATGCAGGATGTTGCGGATCGGAGAGGCAATTTCGCCGGGCGAGAGAGCCCCGGTGGCGACTTGATAAAGCAGCGGTTGAAACAGGTGGAAGTTGCGCCGGTCAATGACCGTGACTTCGACGGGCGCTTTCCTTAGCGCCAGCGCGGCGTTCAAACCGCCAAAACCCCCGCCCACAATAACGACACGGTGCATACTTTTTAGATTCCGCCGCTTTCCGAAAGCTTCGCCGGTTTACGACACCGGTGCCGGTAGTCGAAAAACACTGCTTGCTGACGCGTGCAGCCCCTGTAGTCACAGCATGTTACAGAGCTGCGACGGTAACGGAGCGGTTGCTTCCACAATCTGTTACAGCACTTTCTCGACCGCGCCGCGAATCTTATCGGGCGTCGTGAACCCTTCGAAGCGGTCCACGATGCGGCCGCTGCGATCGAAGACCAATGTAACCGGGAGTTCTCCGATCTTAAAGGCTTCTTTCGCGGCATCGCCCGCCAGACCGACCGTGTAATTCATCGGGTGTTTATCGAGGAAGGGTTTCACGGCATCCGCGCCGTCTTCGTCCAGTGAGATCCCGACCACTTCGAGGCCGCGCGTTCCGAGGCTCGCCTGCAGCTTGTTGAACTCCGGGATTTCCTGGCGGCACGGCACGCACCACGTAGCCCAGAAATTCGCCACGACGACTTTGCCGTCAAGCTTGGCGGGATCGAGCGCCGCGCCAGTAAGAGTCCTGGCGCCAGGAAATGCCGGGGCTGCCTGGGTGGTCACGGGGGCGGCAGGCTGGACGGCGGGCGCGGAGGGAGTATTCAGGAACGCGATGTACTCTTGTGCATCGCGCGTCAAGCCCGGAAACGTGGCCACGACCTGAGGTTCGCTGCCCGCCGCACCCGGGTCGTAGATCACGTAGTAGGGAATCGCAATCGTCTTAAACTTCGCCTCTTCCAGGCGCTGATTCGCCTGAGAAATCGGATCGTCCGCATCTGTATAGAGATCGACGAGTACCATATCGTGCAGCAGCGACGCGATTTCCGGCTTGGTAAACATGTTCTGCTTCATCCAGTGGCAGTTGGTGCAGGCGTACCCGGTGAAGTTGACGAGCACGCGTTGGTGCGCGGCGCGCGCTTTCTGGATGGCCCCGTCGAAATCATTCTTCAGCCACGCGAGCTGCGTGCCGCTGCCGCTTCCGAAGCCCGATCCGGCAGCCGGTGGCGGAACGAACCCTTCGAGTTCTCCCAAAGTGCCGCCGAACATGCCGGGGACGAGCGAGATCGCGAAGATGACCAGTGCCATGCCGGAGAGCAGGCGTCCGATGCCGACCGTTTCATCCCGCTTCACGCCTTCGAGCTGGAGGAACCCGAGGAGATAAAGTCCGGCCATCGAGAACAGGACCACCCACGCAGCCAGGAAACGGTCGCGCGTGATCACGTTCCATTGCAGGACCTGGTCGATCGCGGCAAGGTACTTCAGAGCCGCGGCGAGGATGACGAACCCCATCACGACCTTCACGCGCGCCAGCCAGCCGCCGCTGCGCGGGAGCTTTTTCAGATAGCTCGGAAACAGCGCTAACCCGAAGAAAGGTAACGCGAGGCCGGCAGCGAACGAGGCCATGCCGACCAGCGGTCTCCACAACCCACCGGTGACGCTGGCCGCCAGCAAAGGACCGACGAAGGGTCCCACGCATGCGAACGAAGCGAGCGAAAACGTTAGGCCCATCAGGAGCGTGCCGGCGGTTCCGCCGTTGCGCGATGCGCTGTCCATGCGGTTCAGGATTCCGGAGGGGATGGTGATCTCGAAAGCCCCCAGCAGGCTTAGGCCGAAGATCACGAAAACGAGGACAATCAGGCCGTTCACCCAAGCATTCGACCCGAGCTGCACCACGCCGAACGGACCCAGGAGCGCGGTAACGGCGACACCCATCGCGGAAAACAGAACGATGATCCCGAGGCAAAACAGGGTGGCTTGTTTCAGCGCTTCACCGCGCGCAGGGACGCCGTCTTTTTGCTGGTTCAGGAAGAACGAGACGGTGATGGGGATCATCGGGAACACGCACGGAGTGAAGATCGCGGCCAGGCCGAACCCGAATGCGGTGAGCAGGAAGAGCAAGCCGCCGCCCTGATTTGCCGAGCTCTGATTGGGTGTCGCTGGCGGGTGTGCGGCCACGCGGACGTAATCCGCGGGGATCACGATTGCGCTCTCGGCGCTGCTGGACGCTTCCACGGTCCGCGTCACAGGCGGGATGCACGAAGTGCCGCTGCACACCTGATAGCGCGGCAGCAGGGCGATTTGTGCCGGATGTGGGGAACCCATCCTCACGTAGAAGGTTGCCGACTCGGTATACGTCTCGGTGTTGCGTCCAAAGGCTTCATCGAACTCGACTTTCGGCGGCTGCTGGAAAATGGCTTCGGCCGTTCCATCACGCACCGCGATGCGGGTGGGAACAGGTCCCGGCTGAGGGGTGGTTAGCGAGTAGAGATGCCAGCCGGGGTCGATCGCGGCCGTGAGTTTGACAACGGAATCGCCGGCGCGGGCGGCGGCGGACCAGTGGACGTGATCCGTCGCGGCCATCAGCGGCAGGGCCGCGACTATCAGAGGAAGGCCGAAAACAAATCGCATTTACACTACTGATCTTACAGAGTTGGACGCGGTTGCATCCGAATTGTGACGGGGCCGAACGCGTCACGGCTGGAACTGAAGCGGCGTCACCGGTGTGCCGTCACTCCAATTGCCCATATTCAGTTGATCGAAATCCCCATGGCCAAGGCCGAACGAGCAATCCGTCCCCGTCAATGCGCAGTTGAACAACCCAACGCTCAACTTCCACGTGACGTTATAATCGCGATCGTCCACTCCTGTATCGTCATCATTCAAGCCGTTCGTATCCGGGTACCAATGATTTCCGATCTGATTCGGAACGCCGTGGCTATCGGTGACGACCTCAAGGAAGTCACGGTTCAAACTCGGGATCACTGGAGTTATTGAATTCCAAATTGCCGTATCATTCGTGATCGCGTTCGGGTCCTGATCCGCATCGACGATCACGACGTCTATACCTGGGCTGATGTGAGAGAAGTCAGTCGAAAGGCCCGTTTTGGCAGGTTCGGGTTCAAAGGCCGCGATTGCTCTTGGAACGGGGACGCCGCTTACCGGAGATAAGGTTAACTCCTGTGCGACCGCCAAAGCTTCGTAAGCTCCCATCGAGTGCCCGGTGAAGACGGTTTGTACTCCTCGAGTATCGATTAAGGGCGAGACTAAGCCCGGAGATCCGGATTGCAAAAGAACCAATGCGGATTGCAGCGAGGAAATAATATTTGGCGCAAACTGCGACGGAACTGCTTCATAGTCATAGATCGGGAAAACTACGGTGTACCCGTTCCGTACGATGTGGCTGATCCATTGGATGTAGTTCTCGGGACTATCGCCTTTTGGGTACCCTTCATCCGGCAGCAAGTAGCCGTGGAGGAACAAGGCCACCGGCAAGGTTGCAGGAGCCCCCGTAGGTTCGAAGAGGTAATAAGAGAGAGCCGGGGTTGGGTGTAACGGATCCACGTGATAAGGACCCGACTGAGTATACGAAAAGTATGCATAGGTAGCGCCGCCGGGACCGGTTAGCGGTTGGGCGGGCGGAGTAACTCTCTGTGCATCCACCAACACAGGGCACAAAAACAAAGATAGCTGTCCAGTGAACAAAAGCCGTTTGCGCCGGGTTGTGAACGATCTTTTACAGGCACGCTCGTTACTCAATGAAATTTCTCCTTTAGGAGTTGTGTTGAACTCTATCGATCGATCGCTAGTCGGGGCCACCCGGACACACGCAGAGAAACTACCCCATTCATTTAAGAACGAGTTCAGTCGCCTCCGCGTTAGCGGCTGTGGGTTAACTCTTGTAAACTTTCCCGCGACTTAGCCGCCAGTATCGAAGAAATAAATCCGGGGGATAATTTACTCGAATGAGCGACGCCCAGGCAGCGTTCGAAACGTGGGCGGTGATGATGTCACCCTCGTAGCCGAGCCCCGCCCGTTTATTCCTCTCGAAGAGCCTCCAGCGGCTCCAGCTTCGAGGCGGGAACATTCCGATAGGCCTCATAGGTTTCGTAACCCACGCCGCTCAATTGCACGCCGATTTTCGACAGTTCGTCGTGTACCACGATCAGTCGATCCGCACGCGGATATGGCAGCGGACGCAGGAATACCGCGTCGGCGTCGGCGACAATGGCGGCCGTCGGTGGAACGTCGCAGCTAACGGTGCCTTGGTGCCGCTCAACGATGTAGAGATCGTCCCGCAGTAAAGTTCGCGATATTGAGTCCGTCAGTACTAGGTTCGATAGGTCGTGTTCGGGAGCCCGAACCGTGTTAGTCGTCTTCCTCACTGTAAAAGTTTGTAAACGTCGCCGCAGTACTTCCTTATCCGTACTACTTTATCTATACAATCGGCTATGGTTCAGGCTACACTTTCTAAGCACCTCGCCATGACAACTTCATCCGCCCTTCTACGAATTCTGGCTCTGCCGGCGTTGGCAACACTCCATTCATACGCGCAGACACCCACGCCGCCCGGTCAGCCGTCCACCGGACCCGGCGGCAGCACATACCTCTACCGGTCCGTGACCGAGTATGGACCCTACTACTCGACGTCCAGCAAAGCGGGGGATTCGGAGTTCATCATCTACCAACCGAAGGCTTCGACGCTTCCCACCTCGCTTCCGGTAGCGCTGTTTCTGCACGGGTACCTGTTGCAAATTGAGGGGTACCCAACGGGGGACAGCCCGAACAACTATATCTACTGGATTCAGCACCTGGTGCAACAAGGCTACACCGTCGTCTACCCCTATTACGATTACGGGCTAGAGGCGAGCGAATTTACTGACAGCATTCTCCGTTCGTGGGGAACGGCACTGGAGCTGTTAGAAGCCAAGACCGGCGGTATGATTCCGCCGTCGGAAGATGCGCTAGGCATCCAAACCGTGTTCACGGGGCATTCGATGGGCGCTTATCAATGCTTTGCCACCGCGCAGCAACTTACTGTGACTCCGGTCAAAGGCATACCGCTTCCGCGAGCGATTGCCGGAATGACGCCAGGCATCGGAAACGGCAGTACTCTACCAACGAACTTCTCGCAGATTAGTCCTTCGATTCGCGTGGTTCTTGTGGATGGCGACGAAGATACCGTGGATATACCGACCGCGCAGGCTATCTGGAGTTCGATTGAGAACGTGATTCCAAGCAATAACCGCGATTTTCTTGAGGTAATTTCGGATTCCCACGGATCGCCCGCGCAGCTCGGCAATCACTGGTTCCCGGACACAAATGGCCTAGAGGATGACGATTCGGGCGTCGACGATCGCGATTACAACGTTACGTGGAAATTAAGTGTGGGTATCTTCAATTGCGTGCTCTATGGAACGGACTGTTCTTATGGCTTGGGTCATGGATCGACCGAGCAGGTCTATATGGGACTGTGGAGCGACGGTACGCCTGTTACTCCGCTAAGTCTTCAGGACGGACAATAAGTTCGGGCAGCTAACCGTAAGGGACGCGTTCGCCGGTCCGGATCAGAATTCTCTCATACTCGCCGCTTCCGCTGGACGGAGCCGCGGCGGGAACCGCGTTGACTTGCAAGATCAGGCAAGTAATGTCGTCATGCTGCGGCGCCGCGCCGACAAACGAATCAGCGGAGGTCATCAGATTGCCGAGTACTTCAGCAGCCGGTCGATTCGAATGCCGGTTGAGAATATCGAGCATCCGCAGCTCGCCGTACTGTTCTTCCTTACGATCTTCGGCCTCGACAAGTCCGTCGGTGAAGATCAGCAATAAGTCGCCCGTACCAAGAGTAACGGTTTCGGATTGATAGCGGGCGCCGCGCATAAGACCTAAAGGCAGTCCCCCGGTTTCCAGGCGATCGATTCTACCGGACGCGCGCCGAAGAATGGGCCAGTTATGGCCGGCATTCACAAAGGTAAGCTGACGCGTTAGCGGATGGAACTCGGCCAGGAACGCCGTAGTGAAGCGCTGTCCTCCTACGTTTTGTTCGCAGCAGTATTGGTTGAGCCGTTCGATCAGTTCGAGAGGCGAGGCGCACACCGCGGCTAATGTATGGAGACTTGCCTGTAGAGTAGCCATCAGTAGGGCCGCGGGAACGCTCTTGCCGGCAACGTCGGCAACCACGAGCAGCAGGGGAGGACAATCGAGCGACGTCGGCCGCAGGAATGCGTCGTAGTAATCGCCGGCTACCGTGTTCGCCGGACGCGTCGCGAACGCCACGTCAATACCGGCTACCTGCGGCGGCGCGGAGGGCATGAGCCACGTCTGAATCTCCTTGGCGATTTCCAAATCGCGCTTCATCGTGACGCGGTCGGCCAGTTCCAGGGCGAGCAGCACCAGAAAAGCAAGCGCTCCGAAGAATGCCAGGTTCGGCAGCCCAAGGCTCGTGTCGCCCCGGCGGAACTCAAAGCCGGGAAACACGAGCATCACCAGCGCAGCCACGAACAGGACGCGCCGGGCGGGCGACAGTTTCAAAACCATCGCCCAGAAGAGCCCCTTGACCACGCGTTTGAACCGCTGATTGCTGCTTTCCTTCTCGCCGCGACGCCACTCCACTTCCTGCGAATAGAGACGATAGCTGGCGCGGGCTTCGGCATTGAACTGCGACCAGAGCTGGTGCATGGCAATCCCGTCGCTAATGCGGCGCCAAAACCCCCGCGTGCGCTTGAACATGTACTTCAGTTTGTCATCCGTGCTCAGACTGCAAGACTTGCATCACGCATCATGATGCGCTATGCTCTAAACGTGAGAACCACTCTCGATATCGAGGACGAAATCCTGCTCACCGTCAAGCAGATCGCGCATCAAAGGAAAACCAGCGCCGGCAGCGTCGTCTCCAGTCTTTTGCGGGAGTCCCTCCAACCGAAGTCCTTCGCGATCGAGTACCGCGACGGCGTTCCCATGCTCCCTCGGCGGTCGAACGCTCCCATCGTAACCAGCGAACTCGTCAATCGCCTTCTGAATGAAGACGAATAGGGCGAAACCGGGACTGCTCGATAGCAACGTCCTTGTCGCTCTCATAGATCCCGCTCACCAGTTTCACATCTCCGCGCACAATTGGTTTCGTGCCC
>NZ_CAJCHS010000336.1 GCF_903970205.1 Nevskia soli
TTCCCATTACTCAGCTTCTCTTTGGCGAACAGACCTTTCAGACCGGGCCCCATCTTGCGTTCGGTGCTGTCGGCGTTGTGACAGCCGCCGCACTGCTCGAAGACGTCTTTTCCCTTGGCGGCATCGCCGCCCTTGTCATCCCGAGCGAAGGCGCTGGATGAGGCAAATAGAAGAATGGCGAATAATCCTGCAGGAACAAATCGGCGCATGAACTCTCCTCGCGTTGGCGAAATAAAACTGCAATCAGATTACCGCATTCAGTTCACCGTATGGAGCCTTCACTCGTGATGCGTGGCCGCGCTTCGGGCAGTTCAGCCTGCGCGGTGTTATTGGGCTGACGTCAACTGTCCCTACCGCGCTCCGAATATTCGACCGTTCGACATTACAGCACCGCCATGGAAGTTGCGAAATTGCCTTTGCTTCAAGATAATGGCGTGAGGCCAGGCGGGCGCTACTTGGGCCTGACGGCTACACAGAGGAGGTGTTGCTCAATGAAATGCAAAAGGATGGCGATGATTGCTGCGGTTACGGGAGTGTTCGCCGTCGCAGCCGGCTGGGCCATTGCCGCGCCGGATAAGTACACGGTGAAAGTGCCGAATGGGCTCGCGTTCTCCGATTTCAGAGGATACGAAGACTGGCAGGCGGTCGGCCCGAGTCACACCGATGGGACAAAACATTATGAGACTGATCGTCGCAAACCCGGTGATGATCACAGCGTACAAGGAAGGTATTCCCGGCAATGGAAAGCCCTTCCCCGAGGGCTCAAAGATTGCCAAGATTGAGTGGAGACCGAAGAAGATAACCGATCCCCCTTTTTCCGCGGGCGTCCCGGACACGGTGCCTGGTGAACTGTTTGCGGTGGAGTTCATCGAGAAGGACAGCAAGAGATTCCCGGACACGCACGGATGGGGATACGGCACGTTCGAATATGACGGGGCGTCGGGCACGTTCACGCCGGCCACCCTGGCGAGCAAGCCGCCGCAGGGGCACGACGCCAAGTGCGGCGCGGCATGCCACGTGTTGGCGGCGTCAAAGGATTACATTTTCACGGAATACGCCAAGAGGTGAACGCACTCTGTTCTGTGAAGCTTGGGATCGATTACGCGCCACTCGGAGAATCGGCTGAATCTAGTTACGGCGAGGCATCGCTCCCGGAACAACTGACCCACCGCTAACCAGCCGAAAGCCTACTTCGCCGTCGATCCAAGCTCCGCGTCCGTCGCCGTCGCCGGTTCTTGCCCGTTGTGCTGGTGGATCACCAGGCTCTGGTCCGAATAAAACGTCCGCGACCCAATCGACTGGCTGGTCGGCTCGGCATTCACCTGATAACCCTGCGGTGTCCCGGTGATCGTGTACTTGTAGCCGCCCTTTTCGCCCTTCGAAAGGTCGCCGGGGATCAGGTCCGCGGCAGAGGGGCCGGGCGAACCGCTGGATGGCGGCCCGAGTTCCGTTAACGATACCGCATAGCGCCCGTACTGCGACATGAACTGCGCTTCCGCCGGATGGATCGCTCTCTGAATCGTGGTGGCCGCCGCCATCTCGCGGGCGTACTGCTGCGCTTTGTTCAACTTCGGCAGCGCGATCGCGAGGATGATCAAAATGATCGAGATAACGATCAGCAGTTCGATCAGCGAGAAACCCCGCCGGGTAAATTTCAATCTGTTCTTCACCATTGGCTCCAAATTACAATTTATATGACGCGCGGGGTGGTTGGAACGTGCAATGGCTACTGCACGGTTTGCGGCCCGGCACTTGGGGGCCAGGCACTGCGCATCTTCCACATCCGCAGCGTTGCAATGCGCGCTTCCGGCCGGTTGGCGAAAAACTCCAGTCCATCGCTTGCCGCGGACGGAAACACCCGGTCCGACATCACGATCTGCCCGTCGTTCGCAAACACTTCCACCGACGACCGATCCAGCAGTATGTGCAGACGCACCACCTTCGACGGGGCTAAAGGCGCGCTCTGCCGGCCCGGGAATTTCGGACTGAAGCCGACGTCGCCGGATTGCGTCCGGTCGATAAACAATTTGCCTCCGCTCACGCCGACGACGGTGCGCTCCTTCGCCCCCTGATGGACCAGAACCCCGAATTCCTTCGCCCCATTCGGTGCGAAGGCCACATCGATATCCAGTTCATGCCCGCGAAAGCCTTCCTTGCGGATGTCGGTATTCACGCTGCCGATCTCGCGATCCTTCATGCTCATCTCGGTTCCGTGAAGCAGCGCGATATAGGTGACCGGCGCCTGCACCAAACGCGTTCCTTCCGGCTCATGCCGCAGCATGACGGTGCGCGGAATGGTCATCGCGCCGCGCTGCGGGGCGGTCGGTTCATCGGCTGCGTACTCCCAGTTGCCGAACCATCCGATCCAATATTTGCGCGGATCGCCGGGCGGGGAGTTGAACCAGGAAACGGCGGCGTAGAAGTCCTTGCCCCAGTCCGCCCAGAGCGTGGTCGAAGCCGGATTCTCGCTGGTGAACGTATGCCCGTCGAACTTGCCTACGAAGTACTGCGTCGCCGATCCGCCCTGCACGCCGCCGGGGTTTACGTTCACGATCAGCACCCACTTCAGCTCCTTGCTTCCGATGTCCGGAGGCAGAGCAAACAGGTCGGGACATTCCCACTGTCCGCCGGTTGCTCCGGCCGGCCCGAAATCGCCGAGGGCGGTCCACTGTAACAGGTTGGTCGAGCCGAAGAAGCGAACC
>NZ_CAJCHS010000337.1 GCF_903970205.1 Nevskia soli
GGAACTCGTCGCGCAAGCCGAGGAGTATATCGAGGGTGTCGAGTCGCTTCCGGTCGCGCCCGTTCTCGACCAGGCTAAGTTGCAGCAGTTACTCGACACGTTTTCGTTCGACGACCCCGGAACGCCGATCGACGTACTCCGCCGATTTACCGGCGAACTCAAGAAACATCAGGTCCACACGCCTCACCCGAGTTACTTCGGTCTATTCAATCCGGCGCCAAGCTTTATGGGAATTAT
The DNA here is from genome assembly GCF_903970205.1 of Nevskia soli. Taxonomy (GTDB): domain Bacteria; phylum Acidobacteriota; class Terriglobia; order Bryobacterales; family Bryobacteraceae; genus Bog-113. Next base: position 238 of record NZ_CAJCHS010000337.1, read on the forward strand.
CGGCGACTCTATCACGGCGACGCTGAATCCGCAGTTAGCTGGATGGAGTCATAGTCCCCTGGCCGTTGAGACGGAGCGGCGCTTGATCGAAGCATTCGCGGAGAAGCTCGGGCTGGCGCGAGACGAGACCGATGGGTGCATGACCAGCGGCGGCGCGGAAGCGAACCTGACCGCCCTGCTTTGCGCACTCGTGGATCGTTGGCCCGGTGTTCTCGACCAGGGCCTGCAGAGTATCGGCGCGCGCCCTGTGTTCTATGCCTCATCCGAGAGCCATCACTCATTCCTCAAGGCGGCCCGTACCGCTGGTTTGGGTGCGGCTGCGCTTCACCTCATCCCGGCTACGGATAAGTTAACGATGGACGTAGCGCTGCTGCGAATGGCCATCGAAGAGGATCGCGAGCTTGGATATGAACCGTTCCTGATCGTTGGAACAGCGGGAACCACGGGAGCGGGCGTTGTGGACCCGCTTGCCGAGTTAGCTGACATAGCGCGCGCGAACCGTCTCTGGTTCCACGTTGATGCCGCGTGGGGCGGCCCCGCTATCCTTGTACCGGAGCTGCGCCCAGTATTGGCGGGAATTGAAAACGCCGATTCGATTACTCTCGATCCACACAAGCAGCTCTCTGTACCGATGGGCGCCGGTATGTTTATGACGCGCCGCCGCGGTATCTTAGGCAAGACCTTCTCGGTAAGTACGACCTACATGCCAAAGGAGGCCGAGCGCCTGGCGGTCGCCGATCCGTTCGTACACTCCCTGCAATGGTCGCGACGATTCATCGGTCTCAAGCTATTTATGACCCTGGCCACCGTCGGATGGGCCGGTTACTCCGCGATCCTCCGCCACCAGGCGGAGATGGGCGATCTACTGCGCGACCGGCTCCGGGCGAACGGATGGACTATCGTGAATCAGACTAGACTGCCGGTCGTCTGTTTCACGCCTTCAGACCAGACCTGGGATATGGCGACACACCAGCGGGTTTCCGATGCTGTGGTAAAGTCCGGCAGCGCCTGGATCTCAACGATATTATTGGGCGGAAGCGTACCTGCTCTGCGCGCCTGCATCACGAACTATCGAACGCAGCCCGAACATATCGAGAAGCTGGTTACCGCGTTGACTAAGGCGCGGGAGCTTAACTAACCATGCAGCGGCGCGCATTCCTCGCCACGGCGGCGGCTGCGGCCGCCTGTACCCTGGACCGCCGGCCGCGCCTGAACGTCTTTAACTGGTCGAGTTACATCGATCCTCGAACGCTGGAAGCCTTCACCGCCGAAACCGGGATCCGCATCCGCTACGGAGTCTATGAGAGTAATGAGGAGATGCTGGCCAAGGTAATGACCGGTAACTCCGGCTGGGACATTGTCTTCCCGACCCATAGCCGCATCCCGCCCATGGTGCAACTCGGGCTTCTCGCTAAGTTGGACCACTCCAAACTGCCGGGACTCGTGAACCTGGACGCGCTGTTTCAGTCACCCGCCTGGGACCCAGGACTCCGCTGGTCTACTCCGTATATGTGGAACGCCACCGGAATCGCCTATGCGCAATCGCTTGATCCGGCGCCCGCCGCTTGGGCCGATTTGTGGAACGATCGCGTGCGCGGACGACTTACCATGCTGGATGACCCGGAAGACGTCCTCGGCGCCTGCCTGCTCAAGTTACGTCTCCCATTCGGTGCAACCGCCGACTCCGACTTAGAGCGCGCCCGGGCAGAAGCGATCGCTCAGAAGCGCTACCTTCGAGCCTACCTGAACGCCGAGGTACGTGACCAGTTAGTCGCGGGCGACGTACTGGCCGCGCAGTTATGGTCGACCACCGCGCAGCAAGCAATCGCCGCGCAGCAGGCTTCGCACCCGCTCGCCTTCACTTACCCGGCGGAAGGTTTCCCACTCTATTGCGATAACGCGGCGATCCTCGCGGAAAGCCGCCGCCGCGACTTAGCTCACCGCTTCCTTGACTACTTACTGCGGCCGGCGGTGGCGGCTGCGAACGCGACCGTTGGCGAGTCGGCCACCTGCAATCGCGCGGGGCGGATGCTGCTTCCGCCGGCAGCCCGCGACAGCGTCGTCTTATATGGGACGCCTGAAATTCTTGCACGCGGGATTTGGCCGGTCGCGCCTCCGCCCGACGCCCAGCGCTTGCGGGACCGCATCTGGACGGAGATCAAGAGCGCGTGAGCTTACACCACCGGTATCTGAACCCACTCCAGGACGTTGATCCAGGTACCCGGCATACGCAAGTGGGGATGGTCCTGAACCAAGGCGACGGCGTCCTCTCGGGAGCCCGCCTGAAGGATGCTGTAACCGGTGATGGTCGTTCTAACATCGGACGAGGACTTGCCTTGTACTTTGGCCGCTTTGTCCAGCGGTGTGCCGGGATCGACCACCGCGCTGCCGCATTTCTCGTACCACGCACGCCAAGCGCCCATGCCCGCCTCCCACTGCTCCGGCGTCACTTTGGCGAACATCTCGGAGACAGTCGGTCCATCTATCGCGCCTTCGGATTGGTAAAGAACCAGATACTTACTCATGGTGTTTTCCTTTCTGCTGATGCGAGCATGATTCTATCAAGACGCAAGTGATTGAGAAGGTCCAATGATCGTCGAAATGCGAACTTACAAACTCAAGCCGGGCACGCGGCCTCAATTCCTGGAAGTGTTCCGCACACGCTCGGTTCCGGCGCACGATGCGATCGGTATGAAAATCCTGGGGCCGTTCCTTTCCATCGAAGATCCCGACACGTTCTTCTTCATGCGCGGTTTCCCGGACTTAGCTTCTAGGGAGCCCATGAAAGCGCAGTTCTACGAGGGCGAACTCTGGAAAAACGAACTGGAGAACCTTCTGATGCCGATGATCGAGAAATACGATGTCGTTCTGGTGGACGACCCCGACGGTCTCGTTCGCTTTAACTAATGCCTGACGTTGGCAAAGTACAACGCACGTCGAAAGGGCTGGACATCCGCAGGGCTGGGTAAAACGACCGATAGAAACGCGATCGCCATCTCGTCGGTAGTCTGCTCACCCCATGTAATTCGCTTGGGCGGATTGGAAGGGTTTCGCGGGTTACCCGACGAGTTATCGTAAGTGAAATCGAGAGTGACTGTGGTACCTTTAGGTAGCGAAATCGGCTGCGCGAATTGGTACTGTCCCTGCCAGTTGAAGTCCCAATCTTTGATCCAGATCAAGGGCACAACCTTCCCGTCGGGAAGGGTAGCTTCAACCTTTGTTTCCTTACAAACGTAATGAGCATGCGGAGTGATCCCGATGACTTGTACATCTTGCGGCAGAACCAGGGAAGCGTGAACGCGATAGTCGGCATCTCCCGGCGGGATATCGATTCGCCTCGTCAGCACAAGGATCGGGGTGAATCCCTTCGTCGGCGCTTCGCCGTACCACAACCCAATCTGCGATAAGTCAGTCTCCGGCTTTCCATCCGGATGGTAATGAATCTGAATCACGATGTCGGTGTTCGGCGGAATGGTCCGCGCTAATCCCGGCCCGAGCGGGTACGGAACTGCGCCGGGCGCCCAGCCGCCTAACGAACCGGCCAGCACGAATCCGGTTCCGCCGAAGCACGGATAGCTATCCCCGCCGGATTGCGCCGCCAACTTGCGAGCTTGTCCGGTGTTGTCCAGATAGACCAGGGCGTGATGCACTATGCGCGGATTGCCCGCGCGGAACTCCATGACCTTGACATACTTTGCCTGCTCGCTCTGGAAAGGCAAGACAAAGCAGCGGTAGATATCCGGACTCTCCGCGGGAACTTCGAAGGGCTTCTGCAGCGCGAGAGTCACGTCCGGCTTGCCTTGCGACCATCCGGTAGCGAATACCGGCGGCGCGGGGGCGGTCTTCAAGTCGCCCGGCGGCGCACCCGCTTTAGCCCAATCGGAAATGAGTTGAATCTGTTCCGGGGTAAGGCGCCGCTCTCCTTTGAACTCCCCAAATCCCGGCTCGGGCTTCCAGGGGGGCATGTAGTGACTCTTAGTAACCTCCGCCAGAAGCGTCGCCCGCTTTGCCGCATCGGAGTAAGTCAATAGTGAGAAAGGAGCCACCTGGCCCGGCCGGTGGCACGACACGCAATTCGCGTTTAGGATCGGTGCGATATCGGCGCTGTAAGTCGGTTTGTTCTTGTAACTACCGGCCGTCAGCACGCCGCACGTCAGCACCGATAACAGGACGCAGACTTTCATCGACCTACTCCCCATCCATGATTTCGTCCACGTAGCACCATCGCCAATGCTCGCCTCGCTCCGCCGACTGCATCACCGGATGCTGCGTCGCGTGAAAGTGCTTCGTGGCATGTTTGTTCTTCGACGAATCGCAGCAGCCCACGTTTCCACAGGTCTGGCAGGTGCGCAGATGGACCCACCGATCGCCCATTTCGACGCACTTCTCGCATACATGGACCCTGGGCGCAATGTGTTTCGCCGTTTTCAAATGTTCACAGCTGGCCATAATCCCAGTATGCGACATGCTCACCGTAGCGGACCTTGCCTTGCTAGACAACCATTGATGCTCAATAGACGCAATTTCGCGCGACTCGCAACCGCAGGCCTCTCCGCGGGCCTTTTCTCGCGCTGGCCGGCCTCGCTGCATGCCCAGCAGGAAGGTTCCTGGCCTCAGGCTCGCTTGAGCGGCGATGCGACGCTCAAAGTAGATCCGTCCCAATTCATGGGTCTTGCCCAGATTCGCTCGTGGTACGGGGAGCTCGATGCCATGGGACTTCGCGCGACGGGTTCGCCCGCACACGAACGGTTCATCGATATCCTCCAGGACCGGATGCAGCGCGTCGGGATCTCCGGCGTACACGCCGATCCGGTGCGGTTCGAGCGCTGGACACCCAAGTCCTGGGGGCTCGATATTATCGATGGCCCTGGTGCCGGACCCGTGCCTGTTTCGTCCTACGTTCCTTACTCGGGAACACTGCCTCCGCAAGGAATCACCGGCCCGCTGGTATACATCCAAGGCGAGCAAATGCCGCCGCGCGGGTCGTTATCGGGAAGGATCGTTCTCACTGACATTGCCTTCCGCCCGGCGACACTTGCGGGCCTGACGCGCCTGTCGTATCAGAAGTATGATCCGGAACACGTCCTCAACCCAGGGCGCGATCACACCCGCGTGAGCCCGCAAGTTCTGCTCCGCAGGGTGAATGAGATGCGAGCGGCCGGTGCTGCCGGCGTAATCGCCATCCTTCCGCTCGACGACGCGGCCGCGAAAGGTCTCTATGCCCCCTATCACGGGTTCATCCTGCAGTGCCCCGGTTTGTATGTTTCCAACACGACCGGCGCCCGATTGCGGCAGATCGCCGGCTCCGGAGCCCGCGTTCGCATGCGGCTGGATGCCGTGGTCGATGACGGGGCGTCGCGCAACCTGATCGGTATCATCCCCGGAAGAACCGACGAGCTGGTGATCCTCAACAGCCACACCGACGGCCCCAACGGAACCGAAGATGACGGACCCAACGCCATTCTTGGGATGGCGCAGTATCTCACGCGAATCCCGCGCGAACAGCTCCCGCGCAGCATCATGATTCTGCTCACCACCGGACAT
>NZ_CAJCHS010000338.1 GCF_903970205.1 Nevskia soli
CTTCCCGGCCTTCTGTTCTTTATAGAGCCACCAGGGCATGTACATATGCATGCCGCCGACCCCGTCTTCATTTTGCGGCGGAAGATCTTCCAGAATCGGCATGTAACCACCCACGCCGGAACCTACCGTATCCATCACGTAGCGACCTACCAGGCCGGTTGAGTTAGCCAGACCGTTCGGATGCTGCGGTGTCTTCGAATTCAGCATGATCCGCGCCGTCTCGCAACAACTCGCGGCCAGCACGACGATCCGCCCGTACACCGTTTGCTCCATGCGCGTCTTCTTATCGATATAAGACACGCCGCGAGCGTTCCCATCCGGCCCAACCACTACCTCGCGCGCCATCGCGCTGGTGCGTACTTCCAGGTTTCCGGTCTTCATCGCTGGAAAGATATGAACACCGGGAGAATTGAAGTTCGCGTTAGTAGCGCAAGATCGCCCGCACTGCGAACAGTAGTGGCATGCCGGCCTACCATTCAACGGTTGAGTCAAGATCGCCAGCCGCGACGGAATACAAGGAATTTTGAGCTTGTCGCACGCGATCTTGACGATACGTTCATAGCCGCGCGGAGCGGGCGCAGGTTGGAACTTGCCGTCCGGCGTATTCTCCAAGCCCTCGGCGGTGCCGAACACGCCGATAAGTTCCTCGGCCTTGTCATAGTAAGGAGCTAAGTCGTCGTAGGTGAACGGCCAATCGAATCCGCGGCCATCCCGGCTGTATGGTTTAAAGTCGTAAGGGCCCATTCGTAGCGAGATGCGGCCGTAGTGATTCGTGCGGCCGCCCAGCATGCGCGCGCGCCACCATCTCCAGGTAGAGCCCGGCGCCGAAGTGTAGGGTTCGCCGGGAACTTCCCACCCACCTACCAGCGTCGCATCGAAGTATCCGAATGGCTTCTCATGGCTGCCCGAAGCCCGATGCGGTGCGTTGTACGGCCATTGAAACATGTCCGATTGCTTCGTGCAGTCGAACCAATCTCCGGCTTCGAGCATGCAGATCTTGGCGCCGGAGAGCGCGAGTACATGCGCCGCAACACCGCCCCCCGCGCCGGAGCCGACGATGATCACGTCGTATGTCTTGGGAGTTGTCTGTACCTGGGCCATAAGTTGTCCAATGTTAGTTATGCCGTCTGGTGACCAGCCGCGGGACCCGGCACCCACGCGCCTGTCCCACGCATCGCCAGATTCGCGATATGCCCGGCGCGAGCCGCCGCGACGCCTATTTCGACACTGGCGTTCGTCGCCTTACGCGTGCGGATGCAATCGAAGAAGTTGGCCATATGGTCCAACGCGCCGTCATGCGCCGATTTCACTTCCAAGGTCGGATTGTCGGGCTCGAAGTTCTCGCTATAGTGTCCGATTTCCTGATACACGGCGAAGCCCTTGCGGTGCAGCCGCATCGCGGCTTTCGTTCCGCGAATCATCAGACCGCCGCCTTCGATATAACCCAGCAGCGCGCTATCGAACTGCACTAATACATTCGGATAGAGTAGCGCGGCGCTCATGGTATCGGGCGTTTGCCGCTGCTGCAGCAGAGCCTTGAACCCGGTCGCCGTCGCCCGCACCGGCATATCCTCACCCATGAACCATTGCGCGACATCCACCCAATGCACGAATAAGTCGGTCATCGCGCCGCCCCCGAAGTCCCAATACCATCGCCAGTGCGCGTATTGGTCGGCATCGAACGGCCGATACGGAGCTGATCCCAGAAAAGCTTTCCAATTCAACTTACTCTGGTCGATGTTCATCCTGGCGTTCTGGTTCGCCAGATGATTCTGATACCAATACGTGCGGATGAACGTCACCTGCCCAAGTTCGCCCGAACTTACAATGTCCTTGGCCTGAAGGTAGTGACCCCAACTGCGCTGCTGGGTTCCGGTCTGCACCACGCGCCCGCTCGCCCGCACGGCGGCGATCAGCGGCTCGCCTTCTTCGATGCGGTGCGTCACCGGTTTCTCGCAGTACACATCCTTACCGGCTTGCACCGCGGCGATGGTAATCGGCACGTGCCAGTGGTCGGGCGTTCCAATCACCACGGCATCGATGTCGTTGCGGTCCAGCACGCGCCGGTAGTCGTCGAACTTCTGCGCGTTCGGTGCGGCCTTGGCTTGCGCCTCATCGGCGTGCGGCTCATAAACATCGCAGATCGCCGTGATATCGCCGGCCCCCACCTTGTTGACCAACGAAAGAAGATACTGGCAGCGCTCGCCGACTCCGATGGCGCCGACGCGAATACGATCGTTGGCGCCCAGAATTCGTTTGTAGGAGCTAGCCGTTGCGAGGGCCGCGCCGATAAAGACGCGCCGGTTGGGAAAAGAGATCTCGGACACAGTGTTTGGATTCTATCGCGTGCCGGGAATCGAAATTGTTTATGCGCGGATCCTCTGAGCGACTTTGCGCATGGTCGAGACCGCCTCATCCGTAATCCGCCCCGTGTTGTCCGGCGATAGATTCAGCAACAGGTTCGATTTGCCCTTGATGCACGCCCGATACGCATTCGCTATCACGTCAGCCGGTTGCGTCGTAAAGTCGTTGCGCCAGAACCAGCTATGCATGCGTGGCATCGGCTTGTAAATGGGCCCCGTCGGCAGCCACGTCTCGAAAGGCATGTAGTATTGCTTGCCTTCGAACATCACATGCGGATTATGTCCTTCGGGGGGAGGTAGCGTATCTTCCCCATTGATGACATCCGTGGGCCAACTCTTCGGCTCGCAGATGCGTCCTTGATTGCGCCGACTTTGGTCGAAGCCCTGATTATCGACGATGACGCAATTCGGGTTTAGCTTCTTGACTAACCGGTAGAGTTCCCAGCGCTGCTCCAGCGTGATCTTCCAGGTGATGTCGAAGAGTTGGTAGATAGCGCCGGGATACTTCGTGTGCAGCTCGGTCACTTGGCGCTTGATCAGGGAATAGTAGTGATCCGGAACCATCGAGTTCCAGTCGAACTTACCCTCGTTATGCGGATCGAGGATGCAGTAGTAATAGCCGTACTTCAGCCCGGAGGCCTTGCAGTTTGCGACGAACTCGCCGACTACATCCGTCTTATTGCTGCTGTGAGCGACGTCGTAGGTGTAGTCATCCGTCGGCCAGAGCGCGAAGCCCGACATGTGCTTGGCCGTCAAGACCGCATACCGCGCGCCCAGCGTCTTCGCGATGTCGATCCATTGCTTCACATCGAGATGCGTCGGATTGTAAGTCGTTGCAGGGACCGCGCCGATCTCGTAATCGTCACCGGTGAAGGTATTCATGCTGAAGTGATAGGAGCAACCGAACTGCAGCCGTTCATATTCCGCCAGCAGCGGTGTTCGCGTGGTTGCGGGGCCCACACCTTGGTCCACCGCACCAAAAAGTGGGGCACCCGCACTGGTAGCGGCTGCCCCTTTTAGGAAATCCCGTCGATTCACTTGTTCTCCGCGCTTGCGTTTAGAAGCTTGCCTTCAGACTCATCTGTATTGTTCGCGGATTGTTCTCCGTTCCTTGCGCGGCACCGAACGGATAGCACGATGACTGCGATAGGTCCTCGCAGAAGTTGTTGTACTGCGCATAGTTGAACAGATTCAGGAACTCCGCCCGGAATTGAGCCTTGAGTAACTCATTCCCAAAACTCTTGGCAACCGCGAAGTCAACGTTTCTCGCTTCCCGCTCGCGCAGCGTGGTCTCGCGCATCGCGATGTTCCCAAATACAAACGGCGATGAAGGCGATGCGAAAGCCGCCGGATTGATCCAGTTGTCCGCGGTCTGGTTCGCTGTGCGGGGATCCCCGATCAGGTTTGGGTACTGCGGCCCTTGATAGCCAAAGTTATTCAACTCATTGCTATAGCTGTTGATGATCTGCTGCAGCGGTAGACCGCTGGCGAACCGGGTGATCGTCGAAACCTGCCAGTTCCCCAGCGCTTGCCGCACCAGGAACGGCGCGTCCCCGCCCCAGCGCTTGCCTTTGCCGTAAGGCAGGTCGTATACCAGCGCCGTCACGAAACTCTGCGGCACGTCATGTGTGCTGATGTTGTAATCCAGCTTGGTATTGTAGGGATCGCGCCATTGCGAGTTGCTGAAGGCCCAGCCAAAGTAGTCTTCCGGTCCGTCGTCCATCGCTTTCGACCATTGGTACGTCATGAGGAGGCTCAATCCGTTGCTGAAAGCATGGTTTAGCTTCAGATTGAGCGCGTCGAACTGCGACTCAGCGCCGGGTTCCGAACGAGTCAAAACCAGGTAAGTGAACTCGGGATAGGGGCGCAGTAACTCGTTGTAAGAGATTGTTTGGGCCGTGTTCAGATAGCTGTTCGGATTGGCCGCGATGTTGCCGTAGTACGGATTCGGCACCTGCGCGTCCAATTGATAGCCGAGGCTCAAGTACTGCGGGGAAAGCGTGTCCGCATCCAGATTCGGGTTGCCGTAAAGTAGCTTCCGGCCGCGATTTCCCGTATAGCTTGCCTCGAAGATTGTGTGCGGGTTGATCTCATACTGAAACGCGGCGCTCCAGTTCTCCGTGTAACCGATCGGGTGCGGACCGTAATACCACACGTTACTCTGCCCGTCTCCGACCAAGGTATTTAAACCTTGGGAACTTCCCGTCGGCTGATTGATGCCGGACGGGAACGGATTGTTGATCAGTAGCGAAGGCGTATATCCGCCGTTGCCGGTTGCGTTGTAGTTGGTATAGGCGTTGAAGCCCTGGAACTCCGCCCCGCCGTCGTCGCCCAGTAGCGCCGAGGGATTGAGGAAGAAGATTCCGGCGCCTGCCCGAAATACAAGCTTGTCGGTGATCCGGTAGGCAATGCCCATCCGGGGAGCAAATGTCAGATTATCCGGCTGCCACGCGTACCGGTTGCTTGAGCTAGCGTACTCGAATCCCCCGTAAACGTTTTGTCCAATCGCGGAACTTATCGGATTCAAAACCGTCGGATCGAAGTAGGCGACGCGGTTGTAGCGCTCCGTCGCGGGCCGCTGGTTTTCATACCGCACGCCGGCATTGATCGTCAAGCGCGGCGAAACACGCCATTGGTCCTGGATGTAGACGCCGTACGTATGCTGGCTAAAGGCCGGATCGATGTTGGTTTGCGAACTTCCGCCGCTCGCGGTACCGAGCAGCATGGAGGCGATCGCGTCGCCCGTAGCCGATGCGGAATAGTTCAGCGCGTCGCAGGGACCCATCGTACTCGGGTCGCACGAAGTCATCGCGGTGCTGAAATTGAACGATCCCGCCGCCTCATTGATCACGTTGATCATGCCAACGTCGTAGTTAGCCCCAAACTTCAAGGTGTGTTTCCCGAATTCCTTGGTTGTGTTGTTCTGTGCAGTCTCCGAATAACGCACAAACCGCTCAAAGGTGCCGTTTCCGAGCGGTGCATAGGTTTGATCCGGATAGATCGTGGGCAGCAACGGCGCCTGGAAATCGGAGTTAGGTAAGCCGATCGTAGATGCGCTGGCCTGGCCGTAGTCCTGCGCGGTATGAGCTTCACGCCAACGGCTATAACTGACGAAGTCATTAATCACCCAAGTAGGACTCGGCGTAATCGTGTCGTTAATGACAGCCTGAAATCCCGTGTTCGTTTGGTTGACGTTATTGTCTGCACCGTTACACGCAAAACATGGCAGAGTAATGTTCTGATCGATTCGGTCGGAGAAACGAACAAACATCCGGTGCGTCGTGCTTTGCTCCCAATCGACCCGTTCGTCGATTTTGTCGTTGTCGGTGCCGCCGGCCCCTTGCTGGTAGTAGTTATCGATGTCCGATGGGCCGAATCCCTGCCGGTTCGGCATCGGGTACAGATTCACAATCTTCTGCCCGACAGGGTTGATCAGGCTCGCGGGAATCATGTTACCCGGGAAAGCTGTGCGTGTAAAGCCGGTGTCGTTGTTGGCGGTTACCGTCGAGAATGGGTTGTAGACAGTCCTGAGCGTTCCATCGGAATTGAGGTCCTGCGAGAAGTCCCCGTTCCGTTCCGCTACAGTAGGTACCGTTTCCAGTCCGGTGCTTTGCGTATTCGGCTGCCGAAAGCCTTCGTAAGCGGTAAAGAGGTACAGGTGCGCGCGCTTGAGTAGCGGGCCGCCCAGATTGCCGCCGAACTGATTCTGCTTGAACTCGCCGCGAGGAATACCGTACTTGTTATTCGACCAATAATTCGCGTCGAGGACATCGTTCTGGAGATAGTCATAAGCTTCCCCGTGAAAGTTATTGGTCCCGCCCTTCGTAATCAGGGTGACGATCCCGCCGCCCCCCCTTTCATACTGTGCGTCGTAAGTGTTCACGACTAACTGCTGTTCCTGTACGGAATCCTGCAAAGGGGAAACCATCAATCCGCCCCAATCCAAGGCCTGCGAAGGCGCGCCGTCAATCAGAATTGATTCATTACCTGTCCGGCCGCCGTTCATCCCGAAATTGGCCGCCATCTGATCTAAGCTTCCGTTGGTCTGGGTTTGGCCGCCCGGCGCGATCGTTGTGCCTGCTACGGCGAAGACAAAATTAAGAGGCTGGCGCGTGCTGTTGGGTAGCGCCTCCATCAGCTGACTATCGAGCGTGGTTACGTTGTTCGCAGTCTGAGTGTCCACAAGCAGGGCAGAACTGCTGACTTCTACCCGCACCTCGTTGGCCCCTACTTCGAGTCCTATATTGACCGTACTCTGCGTTTGTGCCTGAAGAATCAGGTTTTGCTGGACTGCCGTCTTGAAACCGGGCGCGGTTACCGTAATCTGATACGTTCCCGGTTGCAAGTTATTGAACTGATAACTTCCATTTCCCTGAGAAGTGAAATCGTGGGTATCGTTATTAGCCAGATTCCTCAAGACCACCTTCGCGCCCGGTACAACGGCTCCGGTCGGGTCATTAACAACCCCGGTGATTGAAGAAGTAAACGATTGACTGAACAAACTCGGGCAAAGCGCGATGGCGCAACCCAAAATGAACACAAAGAGACTACGGCGCAAGAACCCCTCCCCCACTGCGTACTTTCGTACGAGTGCTATGACGGCCACATTATCAGACTCACGAAAACAATTCAAACTAATTAATTAAAAAGACGAGGGTGCTCGGCCTGAGTAAGATCGAATTGCAGAGCACCTGACGGTCCGACAATCGTAATCGCTTCGTTAATGAACGCTTTCGCGAGGTCGAATTTTCCGGCACGAATCAACGCGTCGGCGGCCTCCGTTAACAGCGCCGCGCCCGGTTTCAAATCCAAAATTTTGCGAGCCGTAGCTTGAATCGCCGCCGAATCTGCGCCGTTCGCCAGCAACTCCAGATAGCGGACCTGAGCCTCCGCGTTTGCGGGATTCGCGCGGACCGTTCGCTCGACTCCCGCTCGATATAAGCGCTCGCGCTCTTCCGGCGGCAAACCCAGGAAAGAAACCAGACCACGCGGGGGTGTCGCCGCGGAATGGTCAGGCCCCAATTCCCGCAGTCGAGCCATCACGCCCGCCGCCTCATCGTCATGACCCGCCTTGGCCAGCGCTCGTCCCAGATGCAGCAGTACGCGCGAGTTCCGGGGCTCCAACTCCGCTGCTTTCCGTAGCGGAATCAGTGCGTCATCCGCCCGATCAAGAGCAATCAAAGCTTCCCCAAGCCGGTCCAACGCTGTCGTGTTCTGAGGCTGCTCGTCCGCCGCCTCTTTGAAATTCGGCAAAGCCTTGGAAGAATTTCCGGCATGATAGGCGAGCAATCCCCGCGCGAGATGTGCGGCGGTTAACGCCGGATTCAGCTGCAGTGCGCGATCCAATTCACGCTCGGCCTCATCCGCGTGGCCGCCGGCGGCTTCCGCCGTCCCTAACTCGAAATGCCCGATCGCATCGTTCGGATGCGCATGCGCAAACTTCCGCAACTCCGCCAGACTGCTTTCCATGTTTTGTCCCAGCGCCGTTTCCGCGAAGGCGCGATCGCGCACCGCGGTGTCATCATGCGGCCGCAGCTTCAAATAGCGATCCCACACCGCGATTGCGTCATCGAAATAGCCCATTTCCGCCGCCACGCGCGCCAGTAGCGACAACACATCGGCGTTGCCGGGCGCGTCGTTCGCCGTCTGAGCGAGCAGTTCCAGCGCGTCGGAGGTCTTGCCCAAACGATCCTCAACCACCGCCAGGTCGTAAGCCGCGGCTGCATTCTTCGGATCGATGCGATGAGCCGCCGTCAGCGCAGTCAACGCATGTTCGTTGTCACCTGCATGCGACGCCGCAAGCCCCCATCGATATTGCGCCTCGAAGTCGTCAGCGCTCGCCGCCGCAACCCGCGCGAGATACTCTTCCGCTTTGGCATACTGTCCGGCGGTCGCCAGCGCCTCGCCGACGGCGGCATCGGAACTCGATGGGATGCGCGCGAGAATCGCATCGGCTTCGGTCTCCTTGTGCAGCTCATACAGCGCTTGCATTCGAACCAACGTGCCAACGTCGGTCTCCTGCGCGTCTGCGGGAAGGCGATCTAAATACCGCAGCGCCTCTTCCGGTTTTTTCTCGACAACGCAGATGCGCGCCAACTGCATCGCGGCGTTCGGATGCGCCGGTTGTAACGCCAACACTTTCGCGAAGGCCACGCGAGCTTCCAGCAATTTACCGGAAGCGAGCAAATTGTTTCCGTAGTTATTCCACAACGAGGGCGCCTGCGGTTGAGCGGCTAACGCCTTCTTGTAGAACACCGTCGCGCCGGAGTGGTCGCCCTTGCGGTCGAGCACGAGCCCGAGCATCCCGTCGGCATCCGCGTTTGCGGGATGAATCCGCAACGCAGCGCGCAGGATTTGTTCCGCGCCCGCCAGATCGCCGCGCTGAAACGCGTCCACCGCACTCTCGATCGGATCGCTCTGTGCCGCGAGCGCCGTACAAAGCAGAAGCACGCACCAAATCACACGCATCAACTTGCAGTGTAATGAGCAGCGCTTGTGTACGCTGAAACCTAATGCCCGATATGAGCCGCCGCGAACTCGGCGCCGTTCTGCTCGCCGCGCCAGCCGTGGCTTCCGGTCAAGGGGTACCTACCGGTCAATCAAAGCAAAGCTTCGTCGTTATCGGCGCCGGCGTGTTCGGCGCGTGGACTGCATACCACCTGCGCCTCGGCGGCCACAACGTCACGCTGCTCGACCAATACGGGCCCTCCAATAGCCGCGCCAGTTCCGGGGGCGAAACGCGGATCATTCGCGCGTCGTATGGGCCCGACGAGATCTACACGCGTATGGCGAAGCGCTCGCTCGCCTTGTGGTCGGCCTTCTTCGCGCGTATCGGGCATTCGTATCTGGAACGCGCCGGAGTTCTCTGGCTCGCCAAGCAGGGCAATGCGTATGTCGAGCAGAGCCGGCAGACGCTCAAGGCGGTGGGTGTCGAATTCCGCGATGTATCCTCGGCCGATCTCGCGCGGGACTATCCGCAAATCCGTCTCGAACCCGGAACGATCGCGATTTTCGAGCCGGACAGCGGCGCTCTACTGGCACGCGAATCCGTCGCCGCGGTCGTCGTCGAGTTCACGCGAATCGGCGGAATCTACCGGCAAGCCGGCGTTCGTCCACCACAAGGCGGCGGCCGTCTCAGCGAGATCCAAACGACCGACGGAGACTCCCTTCGAGCCGATACTTTCGTGTTTGCGTGCGGACCCTGGCTCGGCAAAGTCTTCCCTGAGCTACTCGCGACGCGCATCTTCGTCACGCGCCAGGACGTGCTGTTTTTCGGAATTCCCGCGGGCGATCGCCGCTTCGAGCCGCCCGCGATGCCGGTGTGGATCGACTTCAGCGACGACCGCGGCATGTACGGCTTCCCCGACATCGGCCGCCGCGGATTCAAAGTCGCGTTCGATAAACACGGTCCGCCCATGGATCCGGACACCGCGAATCGCTTCGTCACCGCGGAACAATCCGCGGCCGCTCGAGACTACGTTCGCGACCGCTTCCCGGTTCTCGCGGACGCTCCGGTCGTCGATTCGCGCGTTTGCCAGTACGAGAACACGGCGAACGGGGACTTCATCATCGACCGGCATCCGCAAATGGACAACGTGTGGATCGCGGGCGGCGGTTCCGGGCACGGATTCAAGCATGGTCCGGCGGTTGGGGAGTATTTGGTGGCGCGAATGGAGGGCCGCAATGACCCGCCGGTAGAGACGCGCTTTGGATTGTCCACCAAGGGCACGGAACAAAAGCGCGCGGTCTATTAGCGCCTACTTCTCGTTCCAGCCCGCATGATCCTGCCAATCTAAAACCCGGAAATGCGGATAGGGCTCTTCACGCGGAAGCTTCGCATACGGCACGATCTCTCCTTGTTCGTGATTGCCGTCCTGCGACTGGTAATACCAAGTCGCCTCTTGCCCTAACTTCGCGCACTCCCCTGAAACAAACAGCCGTTCCTTCTCAAACTTATAAGGTGCATGCGCGCCCGGTCTAGCTCCGTAAGCCACATCCACTACCAACTTCGTCTGCGGCGATAGCTTCCCTTCACGCACTAACTGCTGCATTGCACTTACCACCAGCCAGTTATTCGTGCGATGATCCACATGGCGCTCATCCGGATGTCCGGTGATAATCAAATCCGGCTGGTAGCGCGTGATGAAATCCTTAACGGCACTTATTACGGCGTCGCGCGCAAACGGCAGGTTCGGCACGGCGGCATCCAAGTAAGGCGAATGGTCGCTGGCCAGCAACACCGACAAATAAGGATCCGAAGCCGTTCGATGTTCATACCAGATCTGCCCCAGGCCGCCGTCCGGCAGCCCCAAAAACGCGATATCTTCAGTAGGAACTCCTAAGTGGCCTAGCGACCCGCGTGCCTCGTTTAGGCGAACCTCGCCAAAGTTCAGGGCGCGCGCCGCATCGCACGTGTGCAAGTAAAAGCGCTCACACCCGCCCGCATCGCCGCCCGTGAAGTAGATGACATGCACGGGGATGTGGTTCTCAATCGCCGCTCTTATGATTCCGGGGTGGGCCGTGTCGTCATCTTCGTGCGCGCAGAAGATCAATAGCGACTTAGGTAAGTTATTAACTCCGATCTCGAGCCGGTTACTCGCGGACGGGGTTTCAATCAGGACGGTGTACAGTCCCGGCTGCAACGGAGACAGGTCAACCTCAGGTTCGTTCACTAGCGCTTTGTGCCAGGTTACGGTCCCGGCTTCATTGAGAAGCTTCACTTGCGCGAGGGCGCCGCTGCTGTTAGTGAACGGAATATGGATAGGGACGCCCGCCGGAAACATGGTGTGGGTGGTATCGAAATGGATCGTGCTCGAAACAAACTCCGAGGGGTAGAACTGCCGGTAAGTCCAGGCTTTGTCGAGATCGGCCAGCCTTCGATACAGGTAAGAGGTCGTATATTGGACCGGCTGCGGAGTATTCGGCGGAATCGTAAACGCAGGCGGCACGAACGACAGATCGTAAATCTTGTCTGTATCGCGGCTATCGCGCAACACCACGGCAAACGAAATCACCACGGGCGCGGCTCCGGCCTGCACGACGGCGGCCTTGTCGATGCGGAATTCCTTCTGTTCGCCCGGCCCGAGCGACAGGTCGTCTGCTACCAGCGTCTTCCATCGCGGGGCTTCATCCGGCAACGGCGCGATCCACGGAATCGTATAGCCGGTGAACTCCACCCGAAGGTGGTCCAGTTTCGAACCCGAAAGGTTGCGGACCACGACGCGCGGATTCACCGGATCGCCCGAGGCATAAAACGTTTTATCGAGATCAACCGACGTAATCTCAGCGACCTTGCGATGCACCGCGAACCCACCGGCGTTGCGAATGGCGGGCTTGCCGGAGACAGCCAGATCGATCTCATACCGCCCGGTGCGCGCATCGGCCGGCACGTTCCAGAGCACAGCGTACTCATCGCCTGTAACCTTCACGCCAGGGGCAAGAGAAATCTGCGCGCCCGCATAGCGTATCGAAGCGGTAGCTTGCGCAACACCCGCCAGGCGCACTCGGACGGATTCTCCCGCGTTGTACGTTGGCTGGTCGGTCACCGCGGCAGGACGAACTTCCTGAGCGGGCACGAAAAACAGGAGGGATACAAGCCAAAGGAAAGCGGTCACGTGGCCGATTGTAGCGGGGGCAGCCCGGCACCACGTAATTTCGAACAACCGGGACTACACGGTCTTTTGGCAAGAGAACTGCTTTAACCGTTTGTGCGGGAAGGCACTCTAATCGCCTGCCGTAGTGAGGAACGATAGTGCTCTGGACAATTTTTGTAATTTTACTCGTCTTATGGCTGCTTGGGATGGTTAGTTCCTACACACTAGGCGGCTTTATACACGTGCTGCTGGTAATCGCTATCGCCGTGTTCATCATCCAGCTAATCTCCGGCCGGCGCGCGGTTTAGCTTAATACTTCGGGACTTTTGGATCGACCTTGTCGCTCCACGCGAGGATGCCGCCGCGCATGTTCGAGACATCTTTAAACCCCTGTTGCCGCAGAAACTCGACAGCCTTCGCGCTGCGGCCGCCGCTCTTGCAATGCACGACGATTTCGTCGTCAGGATCGAGTTCGCCTAAGCGCCTGCCCAATTCACCGAGCGGAATCAGTTTCGCCTGCGGGATACTCGCGATCTGATATTCGTGGGGCTCGCGCACATCCACCAGGACGAAATCCGCCCCCCGATCGATCTTCTGCTTGACTTCGGTTACGTCGATTTCACCTTTAGCGGGTTCCGTATGGGTCACCTGTTGAGGAATACCACAGAACTGCTGGTAGTCGATCAGGCGGGTAACGGTCGGCGAATCGCCGCACACCGGGCAGTGCGGGTCGCGGCGGACCTTGTACTCGCGGAAGCGCATTTCGAGAGCGTCGTAGCGTAGCAGGCGCCCGATCAGCGGCTCTCCAATGCCGAGAATCAGCTTCACGGTTTCCGTTGCCTGAATCACTCCGATCATCCCCGGCAGAATGCCGAGCACACCGCCTTCGGCGCAGCTGGGCACCAGGCCGGGCGGCGGCGGCTCGGGATAGGAGCAGCGGTAGCACGGCCCACCAGGATAAGCGAAAACCGTCGCCTGGCCTTCAAACCGGAAGATGGACCCGTACACATTCGGCTTGCCGAGCAGCACGCACGCATCGTTCACCAGGTAGCGCGTCGGGAAGTTATCGGTTCCGTCGACGATGATGTCGTACGGTTCCATCACGGCGAAGGCATTTTCGCTGGTCAGCGCGATCTCGTGCAGGTCCAGGCGCACGTTCGGATTGATATCGCGCATGCGGTCCGCGGCCGAATCGAGTTTCTTGCGCCCGACGTCCTTCGTGCCGTGGATCACCTGACGATGCAGGTTGGTGTGATCGACAACGTCGAAGTCGACCAGGCCGATGCGCCCAATGCCGGCCGCAGCAAGGTATAGACCAAGGGGCGCGCCCAATCCACCCGCGCCCACCAGCAACACCTTCGCGTTCTTGAGCTTGAGCTGGCCTTCTTTGCCGACCTCCGGCATGATCAGATGGCGGCTATAGCGGAGGATCTCTTCGTTCGTGAGATCGTCGCTTGGATTGGGAGCTTCCCCGGCTATCGGCTCCGTCAGCGTCGCGCTGCCCCCCGCGATGCTGGGCACGATGGTCAGCGTATCGGCATCCGTCACCGGGGTCTCGGATTTCTGTAAATACCGGATGTCCTCATCGTTCACGTAAATGTTCACGTAGCTTCGCAGGGCGCCGGCATCGTTGTACAAGTGCTTGCGCAAGTCCGCGTGCTGCGCCGTTAGAGCGTCGAGCACGGCGGCGACGGTATTGCCCGGAGCATCCACCTGGCTTAGCTTGCCCGTGTATTGGCGCAGCGGTGTGGGGATCAGGATTTTGGCCATGAGATTTCTTCCTTTACGGCTTGAGTTTGTTCGGCGTCGGGCAGCCAGCAATTGGCGTGGTCGAACTTTCCGTTTTGAACGGAGAGCACGACGAACGAATACCACGAGCAGGAGTTCTTAAGATCGGTTTCCGAAAAATACGCGTCGCAATCGGGATGGGAATGGTAAATCCCGATCAGGTCAAGGCCGCGTTCCGCAGCCGCCCGATCGGCGCGCACCAGATCGTCCGGCGCCAGCACATAATGCGCGCGTTTGGAACCTTCGGCGGCGTTGTCCATGGGAACGGCTTCCATCACCATTTTGACTTCGTCGACGCTGCCCAGCATGACGCCGCAGCATTCGTCGGGATAAGCCGCTTCGGCGTGCTCGCGCATCACGCGCCACGGCGCCGGCTCGATGTGGATCATCTTCTACTTTGGATCACGATCGTCCCAGAAGGATTCGCTTAGGTACTTGTCGGCGCCATCGCAGAGTACGGTGACGATCACTCCAGCCCGTCCTTCGTCAGTCAACTCGCGCGCGATCTGCAGCGCGGCGCAGACGTTGGCGGCGGCTGAAATGCCCACCAGCAGACCTTCTTCGCGGGCCAACCGTTTCACCATATCGTGGGCGGCGTCGGTTTCGAGCCAGAGATTGCGGTCCGCCAGCGCCGCATCGTAAATTCCGGGAACGATCGCGGTCGGCATGTGCTTCAAGCCCTCGAGCCCGTGGAATCCGGACGACGGCTGGGCCGAAATGCAGACCGCCGAAGGCTTCTCGCGCTTGAGATAGCGCGAAACACCCATGAACGTGCCGCTGGTGCCGAGTGCCGCCACGAAATGGGTGATGCGGCCTTCCGTGCCGGCCAGGATCTCGGGCCCGGTCGTGTCATAGTGCGCGCGCCAGTTGGACGGATTGTTGTATTGATCCGGGTAGAAGTAGCGGTCCGGGTCGGCGCTGTAGATCTCACGGCATTTGCGAATCGCTCCGTCGGAACCTTCGGCTGGATCCGTGAAGACGATATCGGCGCCATACGCTTTCAGAATTCGCTTGCGTTCGGGCGAGGCGTTGCGGGGCAGGCAGAGCCGCACGCGGTAGCCCTTGATCGCGGCAATCATGGCGTAGGCGATGCCGGTATTC
Source organism: Nevskia soli (assembly GCF_903970205.1). Taxonomy (GTDB): domain Bacteria; phylum Acidobacteriota; class Terriglobia; order Bryobacterales; family Bryobacteraceae; genus Bog-113. The sequence continues at coordinate 14,846 of NZ_CAJCHS010000338.1, forward strand.
CCGCTGGTGGAATCGATAATCGTCTTGCCGTTGGTCAGACGCCCCGACCGCTCGCCGTCCTCGATCATGCGCAGCGCCGGGCGGTCTTTGACGGACCCTCCGGGATTGAAATATTCCGCTTTCGCGAAAATCTCCACGCCCCGATAAGGCTGGGTGACGCGCTGCAACCGGATTAAGGGTGTATTTCCGATGCTCGCCAGCAACGATCCTGCCTGTTGAATCATTGCGCTTTCTAGCGTTTTCATGAATCCCCATTTTACGTTGGAGGTATTTCGCACCTTTGTCCAACAAATTGTTCCATTTTGTACTACCACCTGTTGTATCATCCCAGTACCCTATCTTTCGGGTAATTCAATTCGAGGTACGTCGCATGCGAAAGTTTTTGACCTCCGTGATCGCGCTTAGCGCTTTCATGGCTTTTGGCGTAGTCGCCCGCGCCGCCAGCTCCGCAGCCGTTGTCTACAAAGCTCCGACCAAGACGACCGTTGCTCCGACCGGCGGTTTAACGGGTCTCTCCCTAACCGATCTCTCAACAGGCGAGTTTGACGGTGAATATCCCTTCTATAGTCCGCCCTTTTTCGCGCAGCCGATTCCTTTCAAGATTACGGGAACCAGCACGTACATCGCGATCACGGTTCAGATGCAGGACACCTTTTACACCGGTGACCCGACCCTCTCGTACGTGCTCATTCAGGGCGGAAAGATAGCGACTCCGCCGCAGACCGCCTCGTTCGGAATCACGCTGGGCCCCGGCTACGATGCCGCCTATACTTTCGTCGACACCACGCCAACCACCACGGGACCTGCTACCGCGATCGTAACGGTAACCAGTGGGTCGCAGACCATCGGCACGTTGGAAACGCGTTTGGAGATTTACTAACCTTCTTTTCCGGTCGGACCAGGCGGAGGATCGGGATCGATGTTTCAATCGATTCTGATCGTTCGCCCCGGAGCGGTCGGCGATCTTATCCTTTCCCTCCCCGCACTCGAATTTCTTTCGAGCCAGGCCGAGCGCACGGAAGTCTGGTGCGCCGAACAAAACCTCCCGTTAATTCAGTTCACACGTTATAAACAATCAATTATTTCGTCCGGATTGGATCGCGTCGGCGTGATGCATTGCGACGATGTGCTGGCTCGCTTGTCCCGATTTGAGGCGATTTACTCGTGGTACGGCGCGGCGCGGGCCGATTTTCGGATGGCGGTCGGCGCATTGCCTTTCCATTTCTACGACGCGCTTCCGCCCGGCAACCGGCAGCATGCGACCGATTTCTATTGCGGTCAGGTTGGAGCCGATATCCTTTTGCCGAAGATTATTGTTCCGCCGGCCGCCCGCGAGGCGTTTTTCATTCTGCATCCGTTTGCGTCCAACCGAGCGAAGCAATGGCCGCTGGATCGTTTCCGCGCACTCGCCGGAATATTAGGTGATATGCGGTGGTGCGCCGGTCCGGAAGATCTGGCGCGGCATCCCGGCGCGGTAGAAAATCCCGTGGTCATTGAGGACCTGTTCAACCTCGGCAAGTGGATCGGCACAGCACTCGCGTATATCGGGAACGATTCCGGAATTACCCATCTCGCCGCGGCGGTCGGGACGCCGACCATCGCGTTGTTCGGTCCAACCGATCCCGCGGTCTGGGCGCCGCGGGGCGCGAACGTGCGTGTGATGGCCAGGCGTTCGATGGACCAAATCATTCCGCAAGAAGTCGCGGCGGCGGTTTACGATCTGATATAAACGGATCGGTATGGCCGCGCTCCTCCATCCGGGGATGGACATCTGCGATTTACGGCGACTCGCGGCTCACGACCTCGCGCCGCTGCTCGACGAGGAGATCCGCTTTTGGAGGGAACAGCTGGATTGGGATTTCGGTCCGTCGGCGGATCTGGTCCGCCGGTTTACCGATGTTCACGCGCTGAACGGCTTCGCGCTGGTGAACGGTTCCGGCGTTGTCGGATATTCCTACTCGGTTATCGAGGAAAACAAGGGAATTATCGGGGACTTTTTCATTCGCCGGGAGTTTCGAACGCCGGAAAATCAGTATTGGCTCCTGGAGCGGGTGATCGAACAGCTCATGCAGACCCCGCATGCGCGCCGCGTGGAGAGCCAACTGACTTTATTTGAATCGCGGCCGGCGGAGATGCCCTTCGCGCCGTTTCTGCACACGTTCGATCGCGAGTTCCTTTCCGTCGACCTGGCTGGGTTGGATGCTTTGCCCGCGGCGCCCCACCCCGGCATCAGCATTGAACCATGGGAACCGCATTATCAGGACGCGGCGGCGCATTTGATCGCGAGCGCGTACGCCGGGCATGTGGACGCGCTGATTAACGACCAGTACCGGTCGGTGGCGGGCGCCCGGCGCTTTCTGTTCAACATCGTCCAGTTTCCAGGCTGTGGGACATTCCTGCAGCAGGCGTCGCTCGCCGCATTCGAGAAAGACACGCGCTGGATGGCCGGAATGTGCCTGACCAGCACCGTGGCGCCGGAAACCGGTCACATCACGCAGATCTGCCTTTCACGCGACGCCCGCAACAAGAAGCTGGGGTACGAGATGATGCGGCAGAGCCTATTGCTGATGCGCGTGCGCGGATTGCTGCGGGCCAGCCTCACGGTAACCAGTCAGAATGAGGGCGCGCTGGCCTTGTATCGCGGGATGGGTTTCCGGCACGTTCGCCGGTTTCCCGCATTCGTTTGGGAAGGCTACTGAGCCGGCGTGATTGTCCGTCATTCGCTGGCCTCCATGGCGCAGATGGTGCGCCTGCGGCAGATTTCGCCGGTTGAGTTGGTGGATGCTCATCTGCGGCAGATCGAAACGCGCAATCCTTCGCTGAATGCGTTTGTGCGGGTGCTGGCGGATGAAGCTCGCGACGCGGCTCGCGCTACGGAACGGGCTGTTATGCGCGGCGAGGTTCTCGGACCGCTGCACGGCGTTCCCGCGACGGTAAAGGACAGCTTCGACATGGCCGGACTGCCCACGTATTGCGGCAGCCGGTTCCGGCTCGATCACCGGGCCGCGAAGGATTCGACCGCCGCCGCGCGCTTCCGTGCGGCCGGCGCAATCATCCTCGGCAAGACGAATACCCCGGAGTTCCTCTCGATGTACGAGACCGACAACCGGATCACCGGACGCACGAACAATCCGTGGGATGTGTCGCTGACGGCGGGAGGATCGAGCGGCGGCGAGTCGGCGGCCATCGCGTCCTTCTGCTCGGCGGGCGGGATTGGGAGCGACGGCGGCGGATCGATTCGTGTACCCGCCCATTTCTGCGGCATCGCGGGACTGAAGCCGACGCCAGGGCGAGTCCCGGCGGCCGGGCACTATCCGGCGATCTCGCACCCGGGCGGACTGCTGGGAGTAGGCGGTCCGATGGCGCGGACAGCGGAGGATGTGCGCATCCTATTCAGCGTGTTGAGTGGGCACGATGCGCAGGACCCATTTTCCGCGCCCGTTCCGTTGCGACCCGCGCCTTCAGATGGATTACGCGTCGGCGTGTGGCCGCAGTTCTATGGGACGCCGGTGAGTGACGAAACCGCGGACGTCCTCAAGCGCGCGGCTGCGTGTGCGGCCGAGATCGGATTCGGAGCGGATGCTTTCACGCCGGCCGGTCTGGAGCGCGCGCATGAGCTCTGGTGGTTGTTCTTCGGACGGCTGGCGGCGCCGCTAACGCAGGCGATGATCGCCGGACGCGAGGAAGAGGCTCACTGGTCCGGGACCGAGTTGATGAAGCGCGCGCTGGCAGAACCGCCGGTGACCACGCTCGATCTCTTGATGGCCTTGGCCTCGCGCGATCGGATGCGAGCCGCGATCATCCGGCAGATGGATGAAGCGGGCATTGCGGCGATCCTCATGCCGGTCTGCGGAACGGCGGCATTTCCGCACCGGCAGCGGCAATTCGATGCGGGCGGACGGCAGATCGAGTTGCTTGAAGCGATGACGCCGGTGACTCCGTGGAATCTGTTCGGGATGCCGGGAATGGTGATCCCGTTCGGGCAGACCGCGGCGGGATTGCCGATCGGCGTGCAGCTGGTGGGGCGGCCGTGGGATGAGGAAGTGCTTCTGGAAATTGCCGTGCGGATGGAGCAGGCGCGCGGGGTGTTTCCGTCACCTGCGGG
>NZ_CAJCHS010000339.1 GCF_903970205.1 Nevskia soli
GGTTTGTGGACATCGAATTTGCAGGCGCTTCCGGGGGATTTGTTTGCAGACCACGAAGTCGGAACGGTAACCGGGCTGTCAGGTGCGGGCGGGGCAGTCGGTGGGATACTCGCTAACCTCGCGACCGGCTGGGTTGTCCAGAACTTTACGTACGCACCGATATTTCTGGCCGCGGGTCTGGTGCATCCGATCTCGGCGGCGATCATTTATGGGATGCTGCCGGCGAAGATGTTCCCGCGTTCGAGTGAAGCGTAAACCGCTCGCTGACGCGCGCGGCTCCCAAGGAACACGACCACGAAATCTCGAAATTGCGTTTGTTCTTCACGTTTCTGACGTGGCCGCGAGCTATGTCATCCGCTCCCTTGATCAATCAGTTACCGAGCCCCGACCGTAAGGGAGCGGGTTTCATCACGCATTCGGCAGATTGCGGCGAGCGAGAAACGCACTCCCCAGGAGTTCGTGTGCGAAGCCGTCGAAACGCATCTTCATCGCAAGCGACTTCAGGATCTTTATGCTTACGGCGAAGCCCAAGCTCGGAAGCTGGGCATCGAAGAAAGTTGATGGGATCGTGGAGCAGGAGCGCCGTTACACCACCCCCCGTTACACCACGGTCCGATCGAAGACGAGGAAATCGCCTCAGCTTCAATAACGCTGTTCGAGTCGCTGGACCGGGAAGATGGCTACGCCCGTCCGCGGTGAAGTTTGGCTCTGCGATTTCGGAAGGGCCGCCAAAGTCAGGTCCGCACTAGTTGTCAGCGCTGCCTACGGAGAAGCGGACCGCGCGCTCTTGACGATGGTCCCTCAGACCACAGCTTTGAGGGGTTCGCCGTACGAGATCACGGTGTTCTCCAGCCACACGCGTTTGAGAAGGTCTCCGCCGGGCTACTACGCCGGCTCGGCTATTGACGCCACTCACATGGATCAAGCAGGGGATCCCAGGGTGATCCCTTTCTGCCTCTCCCAGCCGATTCCGTACAATAGAACAAACGTGACAATCTTAACTTTCGCGATGCCCGGCGCCGCGGTGCTCCTGCAGGGCATGAGTGGCAACTCCTTGAGCTTCGCGCTGCCGGTCCTGATGATCGGCGTGATGTACGTGCTCGTCGTGCTGCCCATGCAGCGCCAGAAAAAGAATCAGCAGAAAATGCTCGATGCGTTGAAGAGCGGCGATCTGGTTGTAACCACCGGCGGCATTGTCGGCACGATTACGACGCTGGAAAAGAACACCCTCGTGATCCGCGTCAAACCGGACAATCTCAAGCTGGAAGTTTCGCGCGCCGCCGTCGCCAGCGTCGTTCCGCCGGACGCACCAAAGTGACCGCGCCGGAGTGATCGTACCAGATAAAGCAGCGCGCGGCGATATACTTTCAGCTACACTGATTCCTTGCTTCCATCCGTTATTCAGGCAAGCCATACCCTACACATTGAAGGCGAAGTTTAAGTCATGCAACGAAATTTGATGGTTAAGACGATCGTTATCGTAGCCACGGTGCTGCTCTGCATCTACGGCATCATCGGAATCCCGACGTCGAAAGCGCAGCTCGAAGCGAATCTCCAGCACAATATCCGCCTCGGCCTGGATCTCAGAGGCGGCAGTCACCTCGTGCTTCAGGTACAGGTGCAGGATGCCATGCGCACCATCGCCGATCACGCCATGGAGTCGCTCAAGATGGAAGCGTCCAAGGAGAACATCCCCGTCGGTGGAACCGATCGCAACGATCCGCAGACGATCGAGCAGGCGGATAGCATCCAGATCAACGTCCACGGCGTTCCCGCGCAGAGTTCCGGCAAGTTCCGCACCCTGGTCGCCGAGCGCTTGCCCGAATGGAATCTGACCCCGGTCAACTCGACCGATTACAAGCTGAACCTGAAGCCCAGTTCGCTGATCGATATTAAGCGGCGCGCCATCGAGCAGTCCATCCAGACCATCAGCAACCGCGTGAACGCGCTGGGCTTGACTGAGCCGGTGGTACAGCAGCGCGGCCGCGCGGACGCGGACTACGAGATCCTCGTGCAGTTGCCGAGCATCGACGATCCGGCGCGCGTGAAGGACATCATCGGGCAGGCCGCGCAGCTCGAAATCGATGAAGTGAAAGAAGGTCCGTTCGCCAGCCAGGAGGCCGTGCTGCAGCAGAAAGGCGGCATTCTCCCGCTGAACACCAAGCTGGCGTCCTGGATCACACCGGGCGGCACGCAATGGTATCTGGTGTCCCGCTCCCCGGTGGTCACCGGCGAGGACCTGCGCAATGCGCGCGCGGGTCAGGATGAAATGCGCAAGTGGGAAGCGGACTTCACCCTCTCGCAGGAAGGCGCGCGGCGCTTCGAACGGTTCACCGAAGCCAATATCGGCAATCGCCTCGCGATCATTCTCGATAACCAGATCCGCAGCGTGGCCACGATCCAATCCAAGATTTCCGATAGCGGCCGCATTTCGAATCTCAGCAGTCAGCAGGAAGCGTCGGACCTCTCGCTGGTCATGCGTTCCGGTTCGCTCCCGGCGGGCATCAAGTATGAGGAAGAGCGCGTGGTTGGGCCTTCGCTGGGCGCGGATTCGATCAAGCAGGGATTGATCGCGGGCCTCGCGGGCCTGGCCGCCGTCGTCTTCGTGATGCTGTTTTATTACCGCAAATCCGGCGTGAACGCCGTGCTCGCGCTGCTGTTGAATACCATCATCCTGCTGGCGGCGCTTGGCTACTTCAGCGCGACGCTCACGCTCCCTGGAATTGCCGGAGTCATCCTCACCATCGGTATGGCCGTGGATAGCAATGTGCTGATTTTCGAGCGCATTCGCGAGGAGTTGCGCGCGGGTAAAGCGCCCGTAGCCGCAGTGGATGCGGGTTTCGGCAAGGCATGGTGGACGATTGTCGATACGCACGTCACCACCATCGTTTCGTGCCTGTTCCTGTTTCTGTTCGGAACCGGTCCGGTGAAGGGGTTTGCCGTGACTCTAGTGATCGGCCTGCTGGCCAACGTTTTCACCGCGGTGTTTGTTTCAAAGACCATTTTCGACTTCGAATTATCGGGTCGGGAAGTAAAGGCAGTCAGTATCTAAAATCATGTGTGATAGCTTTTCTAACGAATCGGAAACGGGAACAAGACAGAACGCGCCGGTGTCTAAACTGATGTCAGCGCCGGGCAGGCAGTAACCGGATGGAACTTTTTCGAGCAACGAACTTCGATTTTCTGGGCCGCAAATGGCCCTTCATTATTGCCTCGCTCGTGCTGACCGCGGCGGGGCTCGGGAGCCTTTTGGTGAAAGGCGGTCCGCGGTATGGGATCGATTTCAAAGGCGGCACCATGACGACGGTTAAGTTCGCGCAATCGCCGCCCATGAATCGGATCCGTTCCGTGATCGATCAGAAACTCGGCTCAGGCGCCTCGGTGCAAAGCTTTGTTGGCGGTACGAACGAGGTTTCGATCGGCACGGAAGGCGCGGATAGCAATACGCGCGCCCGCGTGATGAGCGCGCTCGAAGGCGCTTTCGGGCAGCCGGCCAACGGAAAACTGGATCTGAATAATGCCAGCTCGTCGGATATCGCCAACCGGTTGCGCGCTCCGCTCCAATCGGCCAATGTTTTCCTCGGCGAAGATCAGTTGACCAAACTGGCAAACGACATCCGGCAATTTCGCGATGCGCCGCCGCGGTCGGGTTTGATTACGGACTACAATCAGCTCTCCTCGGTCCCGGGGATGACGCCGCAAATCCTCAACGTGATTCGGGATCAATTCTCGCTTTCGCCGTTTACCTTGCGAAGCTCGGATTTTGTCGGTCCCAAGGTCGGAGCGGATTTAAGAAGACAAGCCGTTGTCGCTACCCTTTGCGCGCTGGGCGGAATGTTGATATATATAGCGTTCCGTTTCGAGTGGATTTATGGACTCGGCGCGGTCATCGCGGTGTTTCACGACACCATCATCACGATCGGAGTTTTCTCGCTGTTGAACAAGGAAATCGATCTGACCGTGATCGCCGCGCTGCTAACGTTGGTTGGTTATTCGATGAACGATACGATCGTCATCTTCGACCGCATTCGCGAAAACCTGCGCCTCGGCTCGGGGCGCCGCGAAAGCCTGGAGGGCGTCATCAACCGCAGCGTCAATCAAACGCTAAGCCGGACCGTGATGACGTCGGGTTTGACCTTCCTGACGGTATTGGCCTTGTTCTTGTTCGGTGGCCCGGTTTTACACGGTTTTTCACTTGCGCTCGTGATCGGGATTATAGTGGGTACCTACTCTTCGGTATTTGTCGCCAGTCCGATCGTGCTGGCCTGGCAAAACTGGGCCGATAAACGGCGGAAAAACTCTCCGGGTTCGCCGGTGGCCGTTCGAAACAGGCCGGTTGCCGGAGCGCGAGGCGCGCGATAGTATTGGCAATGATTTTGTTTGGGCAGGTGGAGTTAGGAAGGTAAATCGGGGTTTTAGGGGGGATTGGAGGCACAATGTTTGAGCAGAGTTTTGTGCAGACCGGAGACACGGCGAAGCGAGCGTCGTCGATCTTTATCTCGTTTCTCGTGCAGATAGCGATCATCACGGTTCTGGTGATCATTCCGCTGATCTATTTTGAGGCTCTGCCCCAGGGTCAGCTGACAAGCTTATTGGTGGCGCCGCCGCCACCTCCTCCGCCGCCTCCGCCGCCGCCGGCGCAGGCAGTGAAACAGGTCAAGATCATTCCGCGTCAGATGGATCTGAACGTACTCCACGCGCCTAAGACCATCCCCAAAGAAATCAAGATGATCAAGGAAGAGGACCTTCCGCCACCCACCGCTGGAGTCGTCGGCGGAGTTGCCGGCGGCGTTCCCGGCGGACAGGCAGGCGGTGTTCTGGGTGGAGTCATCGGCGGCCTTCCGAGCGCCGCGCCTCCTCCGCCGCCTCCCAAGAAGGTCGCGCCTAGCGGACCTCAGCGCATCGGCGGCAACGTGATGGCGGCGAACCTGATCCGCAAGATCACGCCGAACTACCCGCCGCTGGCCCGGCAGGCGCGTATTTCAGGTACTGTCCGGTTCTCGGCGATGATATCCAAGAGCGGGACCATCGAGAATCTGACTCTCATCTCCGGGCATCCGCTGCTGGTGCAGGCAGCGGAAGAAGCCGTGCGCCAGTGGCAGTATAAACCGACGCTGCTGAACGGCGAGCCGGTAGAAGTAGCAACCACCATCGACGTGAACTTCACGTTGGCTGGGCAGTAGTTTGTGAAGACAGCAGAGGTTTGCAGTTCTAGGTATATCTAACTCAACTCGCAGGAGAAAAAGACGATGCTTTTACAGTTGCAAGTATGGGGACTCTGGCTGTTGCAGGAAGCTGGCCAGCCCGGTTGGGATCCGCGATCGCTCTGGAACCAGATGAACTGGCTGGCCAGGACGGTCGTATTTATCATGTTCATCATGTCGGCATGGTCGATCGGAGTTATGATCGATCGCTTAATGGCTTTCGGAGCGGCGAAGAAGCAGTCCCGGCAGTTCGCGCCGGCGGTTGCCGGAGCGCTGCGCGAAGGTAAGTTGGATGAAGCGGTGAAGATCGCCGACCGTTACAAGAAAAGTCATCTCGCCAAGGTAGTCGTTGCCGGTCTACAGGAGTTTCAGGCGCATCAGGCCAGCACCGAAATATCGGGTGAAGAAATCGACGCGTCGCAACGCGCATTGGTTCGCGCGGAAGCCATCGTTCACGCGGAGCTCAAGCGCGGCGTATCGAGCCTGGCGACGATCGGTTCGACGGCTCCGTTCGTCGGTCTGTTCGGAACGGTTATCGGCATCATCCACGCGTTCCAGACGATGGCCGCTGAAAAGTCACCCGGTATCGGCGCGATTGCCGGCGGTATTTCGGAAGCCCTCGTCACCACCGCTATCGGACTTCTGGTCGCCGTGCCTGCCGTATGGATGTTCAATTACTTCACGGGCCGTATCGATTCGTTCGACGTTGAGATGGGTAACTCCAGCTCGGAACTGGTCGACTACTTCCTGAAGAAGTCGCAGGCCAGAACAGGCGTCCGTAAAGGCGTTTAGTCGCGGCCGGGTTCCCGAGGGCGAGTTGAGTTGAGTTGCGGCGGGTTTGCGTTTCAATGCCCGCCGCCTTCGAATCGCGAGTTTCGTGAGCTAGCCGCAATTACCGAACGAGGAGCTTGAGGACAATATGGAATTAAAGAAGGCACCACCTCCAGTCTCAGAGATCAACGTCACGCCGATGGTCGACGTTATGCTCGTTGTGCTCATCATCTTCATGGTCATCACGCCCTTGCTCAACAAAGGCGTCCAGGTAGATATGGCTAAGACGCGCAACCCGATTACGATGGCGGATGCCGAGAAAGAAGATGCAATCACGGTCGCGATCACGCGCGACGGCTCTGTCTATCTAAGCCCGGGCATGCTGCGACTCCAGCCCGACCAACTTCCGCAAAAGGTGAAGGATCTTTTGACCAATAAAGCGGACAAGACGGTCTTTATCCGGGCGGACGCGCGTGCCAAGTACGAACGGGTCGAAGATGTTGTCGATAACCTGCGGGCTGCGGGCGTCGATCAGCTTGGCTTACTTACGGAAGAAATGCTAAAGAAGCGCGGCTCGAACGGCAGTACTTCCGGTACCTAGGCGTTTCAATCAGCAAACGACTTTTCGTTAAGGAGAATTCCTATGTCAATGTCAGTGGGCGGGGGCTCTGGAGTTCAGGCCAACATTAATATGACTCCGATGATCGACATTCTGCTGGTGCTGTTGATCATCTTCATGGCGATTTCGCCCGTTTCTCCGAAGGGACTGCAAGCATTGGCGCCGCAGCCGCCGCCGCCCAATGCACCGCCTCCTCCGGATAACGACCGGACGGTCGTCATTGTGGTCGACAAGAATCATAACTGGAAGATCAACCAGGAAGACATCCCCGAGGACCGCATTGAGGACCGTCTGATCGATATCTTCAAGACCCGTGCCGAGCGCGTGGTATTCGTCAGAGGCGATCCGGATCTCGAATTCCAGTGGGTGGCGCGCGCGATTGATCATGCGCATGGCGCGAACATCGACAAGGTCGGCTTGATGACCCCCAAAGTGGAGGAAGGCCACTAATGAAGGTTTACTACGCCGTACTTGCGGCCTCCCTGGCCGCTGTGATGATGCTGAGTACCGGTTGTGAGAAGCTGAAGGCCCGTGACAACCTGAATCAGGGCGTGCAGGCCTTCAAAGCCGCCAAGTATTCCGATGCGGTAGAGAAATTCAAGACGGCCGTAGACCTCGACCCGAACTTCGCGACGGCCCGGCTCTATCTGGCAACCGCTTACGAGATGCAGTACATCCCCGGCGCGGAATCTCCGGACAATATGCAGTACGCCAAGTCGGCCATGGACGAGTTCCACAAAGTGCTCGACCAGGACCCGAAGAATGTGCTGGCCACCTCATCCATCGCTTCCCTTTATTACAACGAGAAGAAGTTCGATGACGCCGCGGAATGGCACCACAAGGTGATCGCGCTCGATCCCAATAATAAGGAGTCGTACTATACCTTGGGAGTCCTCGCGTGGCAGAAATGGTTACCGGTTGACCGGCAGGCGCGCCTCGATTCCAAGATGGCGCCGGACGCTCCGGGTCCTATCAAAGATGCCAAACTGCGCGATGAACTCAAGGTCAAGTGGATGCCAGTTCTGGATGAGGGCATCAAGGATGAAGAGAAGGCCCTGCAGATCGATCCAACCTACGACGATGCCATGGCTTATATGAACCTGCTCATCCGCTACCGGGCCGACCTTCTCGACGGTTCGGACGACTACAATAAGGCGATCGAGTCGGCGAACAACTGGATGCAGAAATCTCTCGAAACCAAGAAGGAAAAGGCTGAGAAGAAGGCTGCCGAAGCGGCCAATGGCGTAAAGACCGAGTAACTTCAACTTACATCCGTAAAGCTCACAAAGGCGGCTTGAAACCAAAGGCCGCCTTTGTTATTTTTCACACGCCGGCCAGGCTCTTGCTTACCTCGGAGATATGTATACCTTCACCGCCGATTATCACGACATCACGTCGGGTGAAAACGGAAAATGTGCCCTTTGTTATTGCGAGCCTGGATATGACCCTGGTCGCCTTGCCTTAGTCACCCGCGCGCGGCTCCAGCCGGACCCTCCCTTTCGGTCGGGCTCGGAGTGGGGCTGTACCGTCCCTTTTCCTCTTTGAACTCAGTAAACCGCGGATGTTACCGAGCCGCGACGGCGGCTATCCGTCGCCTAACTCTGAATGGACAAATACGAGCTTCTTCGAATAAGTCGCGGCCTCTGTATCTTTTCCTACTAAACCGCCTAGGCCCAATTGTGAACAAAGTGTAAAAAGTACTCCTAAGTCCGGGACAACTTGTGTGTCGAAGCGATATACTGCTGAGCACGCATGCTCAATCTCCTCTATAAGAAGTATTCGAAGAAATTGCTAATCGTCGCCGCCGGCCTCCTTACCGGAGCCGCGGCATTCGCTCAAACCGCGGGGAAGCCGGTGCTAATCACGCAACCGGTCAACGCGGCTAAGACAGTCACTTTAACGGGCAACACGCGGCCGGAAGCGATCGCGGCCAATGACCTCGGCGCAGTCCCCGACAGTTTCCAACTCCCGCACATGCTGCTTCAACTTCAGCGCTCGGCCCAGCAACAACAAGCCCTCGACACCTTGATCGACCAGTTACACGACACCAGTTCCGCTAACTACGGCCACTGGCTCACCGCCGAGCAGTTTAGCCAGTTCGGCCTTAACGCCCAGGATCTCAACACCGTCACCGCATGGCTCTCCAGCCAGGGTTTCGTTGTCAATGTCGTCTATACGAACGGCATCCTGATCGACTTCTCCGGAACCGCGGGCCAGGTCCACCAGGCATTCCAGACCGAGATCCATAATCTCAACGTGAACGGGAAGCACTACATCGCCAACATGAGCGATCCCAAGATTCCCGCCGCGCTCGCTCCCGCGGTTGTAGGTGTCGTTTCGCTCAATAACTTCCCGGCTCACGCGAATGTCGAGCGCCGTCCTGACTACACCGTGACAGTCAACGAAGAATACTTGGTTGCTCCCGGCGACTTACAGACCATCTATAACTTCACACCCGCTTACAAGGCCGGGCTTACCGGGAAAGGCGAAACCATCACCGTCGTCGAAGATACCGATGTTTATGCGACGAGCGATTTCACCACCTTCCAAACGACCTTCGGTTTGAGCAGCTTTGGCGGAACCCTTAAGACCGTGCATCCCGCGCCGCCGAGCGGCACGAACAATTGCACCGATCCCGGCGTTAACGGGGACGACTTCGAAGCGGCCGTCGATACCCAGTGGGCGCTCGCCGCTGCGCCTGCCGCGACAATCCAACTCGCTTCCTGCCCAACCACCACCAGCTACGGCTTCTTCATCGCTGTTCAGAATCTCGTGAATAGCGCCACGCCGCCGACCATTATCAGCATGAGCTACGGTGTTTGCGAAACTTTGCTAGGCGCCACGCAGAACGCCGCGATCAACAAGGCCTACGAGCAGGCTGTCACGGAAGGCGTCTCCGTGTTCGTTGCCGCCGGCGATTTCGGCGCCGCTTGTAACGATCACTTCGACGGCAACGGCGAGTACGCAAAGTATGGAATCTCGGAAAGCGGGTTTACCACCACGCCCTATAACGTTTCCGTAGGCGGCACCGACTTCGGCACCTTGTTCAATAATGACTTCAGTACTTATTGGAGAGGCACCAACACCAAGTACTACGAGTCGGCTCTCTCTTACATGTACGAAGTTCCCTGGAACGATAGCTGCGCCAGTGCCTTGGTAGCTGCCTACCTGGGCGACCCTCAGACGGGAGCGGGCTCGCTCTGTAACACCTCGACAGGTCAGAGCTTCCCCAATACAGTGGCGGGCAGCGGCGGCCCCAGCGGTTGCGCCACCGGTACGCCGTCTACTCCTCCTTATGTCAGCGGAACGTGCAAAGGTTATGCGAAGCCGAAGTTCCAGGCCGGCGTTCTCGGTATCCCGGCGGACAGCGTTCGCGACATTCCCGATGTATCGCTGTTTGCCTCTAACGGTTGGCTCGGCAGCTATTATCCTGTTTGCTATACCGATCCTAGTGGCGGCGGAACGTCGTGCGCCGGTGCTCCTTCCACCTGGGCCGGCGCGGGCGGCACTTCTTTCGGAGCTCCGATCATGGCCGCGGTGCAGTCCCTGATTAACGAGAAAACCGGCAAGCGGTCGGGCAATCCCAACGGGATTTACTACAAGCTCGCTGCTGCTGAATACGGCGCCAGCGGCTCCAGCGCCTGCAACTCCAACCTCGGGAACGGCGTCGCTTCCACCTGCATCTTCTACGACGTGACCTCGGGCGATATGGATCTGCCGTGCAAAGGCAAGGTCGATTGCTACGTCCCCACCGGTTACGGAAACCTATCGACGTCCGATACGACCTTCGAGCCGGCTTACGGCACAACCACCGGTTACGATCTGGCAACGGGACTCGGCAGCATCAACGTATACAACCTAATTACCGCGTACGCCAAAGCCGTCGCGCAGTAATTACTCCGCTTGAACTCGAGGCGGCTGTGGCAACGCAGCCGCTTCTTTTCATTTCTTTGTAATCCTCCATTTCCCAAAACGTAAAATAGAAACGTGGCCCCGCTTCTTCCGGTTGAGCTCGATGTTTCTCCCGAACTGCTCACTCAGGCCGCGTTCGCCCAGCTCCGGGCCCACATCCTCGAATACCGTCCGAATGACGATCTCACCCCCGTAGAGCGCGCCTTCACTTTTGCCGATGAGCGGCACGAGGGCCAGCGTCGCGCCTCCGGCGAGCCCTACATGTCTCATCCGTTGGCCGTCGCGGATATCCTGGCGTCCATGCGGATGGATGTCGTTTCCATCGAAACCGGTCTGCTGCACGACGTCCTGGAAGACACCGCCTCCACATCCGAAGAGATTCGCAAACAGTTCGGCGAAGAGGTTGCGCGCTGCGTTGACGGCGTCACCAAGCTCAGCAAGCTCGATTTCTCTTCCGCCGAAGACGCGCAATCGGAAAGTTATCGCAAGATGCTGCTGGCCATGGTCAGCGACATCCGCGTCATGATCGTCAAGCTGGCCGATCGCCTGCACAATATGCGCACCCTCGGAGCGCTTTCGAAGGAGCGTCAGGAGCGCATCGCCCACGAAACGGTCGAGATCTACGCGCCCATCGCGCACCGCCTCGGCATGGGAAAAGTGCGCGGCGAGCTCGAAGACCTCGCCTTCCGCCACCTCGATCCCGAAGCCTTCGAGGACATCTCGAACTCCATCGACGCGCACCGCCTCGCCAACGAAACGTTCCTGGCTTCCATCAAGAACACAGTCGAGGAAGAACTGCGCAAGGAAGGCATTCCCGCGCGGGTCGAAGGCCGCGTCAAGCGCGCCTATTCCGTCTACCAGAAATTGAAGCGCCAGAAGATCACGATCGATCAGGTTTACGATCTGCTCGCCCTGCGCATCATTACCGATTCCGTAAAGAACTGCTACGCCGCCCTGGGCGTGATCCACAACCAGTGGCGGCCGGTGCCGGGTCGCATTAAAGACCACATCGCGATCCCCCGGCCCAATCTCTACCAGTCGCTGCACACCTCCGTGGTGGGACCCGAAGGGCGGCATTTCGAGGTGCAGATCCGGACCGAAGAGATGCACCGCCTTGCCGAGGAAGGCATCGCCGCGCACTGGAAATACAAGGAAGGCCGAAAGCCGGGCGGCCCCAACCGCGGCCCGAGCGATGACGACCAGCGCATCGCCTGGCTCCGCCACTTAGTCGAGTGGCAGCAGGATATGAAGAACTCGTCCGAGTTCCTCGACACCCTGAAGGTCGATCTCTACGCGGACGAAGTCCACACTTTTACGCCGCGCGGCCGCGTGATCGCGCTGCCCAAAGACGCGACCCCGGTCGATTTCGCTTACGCCATTCACTCCGATATCGGCAACACCTGCTACAGCGCCAAAGTCAATGGCAAGGCCGTGCCGCTGCGCTACACGCTGCAGAACGGCGATACCGTCGAGATCATCACGCAGTCCAACCAGAAGCCCAGCCGCGACTGGCTCTCGTTCGTCAAGACCGCCAAAGCGCGCAATAAGATCCGGCACCTGATCAACGCCGAAGAGCGCAATAAGGCCATCGAGATCGGGCAAAAGTATCTGGACCGCGAAGCGCGGCGCTGCGGCGTTTCCCTCAACCGGGCACCCCGTGAACAGCTGCAAAGCGTCGCTGCCGATTATGGCTACGGCAAGATGGAAGACCTCTACGCGGCTCTGGGCTTCGGCCGCTTCAGCGCGCGCCAGGTGCTCCAGAAGATGATTCCCGGCGTCGCCGAGCCCGAGCCTGTGGCGGAACCGCCCGCGCCGGCTCCCTATCAGCCGCGTGAGCCGGGGGGCGAGGGCGTGGTCAAGGTGAGCGGCGCTGACGAGGTTCTTGTCTACCGCGCCAAGTGCTGCAACCCGATCCGCGGCGAAGCCATCGTCGGATATGTAACGCGCGGCAAAGGCGTGGCGGTCCACTCGCGGCAATGTTCGAACGTGCAGAAGCTGATGTTCGACGTGGAACGGAAGATCGATGTTGCCTGGGAAGGGACCGCGTCGGCGCCGTTGCCCGTGCGCCTCGTGGTTCATACCGACGACCGGCCCGGTTTGTTGAACCAGCTAACCTCCATCCTTTCGAGCGAGAATGCCAATATCCGTAGTCTCGAAGCGAAGACGGAAATCGACGCGACAGCGGACGCCCTGATCGAAATGACGATCGACGTAAAAGACAAAAAGCAGTTAGAGAAGCTGGTTAGTTCCATGCGCCGCATTTCCGGCATTCGCGATGTAGAGAGGTTGTTCCAGTGAGTAGCATTGTGAACCAGGGTGTGAACCAGGGTGTATCGACCGATCCCGAACACATCGCGATTTCCAAGTCGACCGGGATCTCCATCGATTGGAAAGACGGACACAAGAGCCAGTTCGGCCTCGAATATCTGCGCGATCACTGCCCGTGCGCCACCTGCTCCGGAGCGCACGGGACGACTCCGCGGGCCAAGACTTCCGAAAATCCGTTAAAGCTCTTCACGCCCAAGCTCCGGATTTTAGGCGTCGAACCGGTCGGGAATTACGCTTTGAAGATCGATTGGAGCGACGGACATTCGACCGGCATTTATTCGTTTGCGCACCTGCGGAGCCTCTCACAGTAGCGCGGACCCTCCCTTACGGATCGCAGCGCCGCGCTCACGGCCAGTCTGACACTGAGCCCGACCGAGAGGGAGGGTACTCTGCACGCATCACGCCTGCCGCGCGTCAAATCTACGTGAAGCTGTCGCACGCTGTAGTCCTCGTGTCCCTCGCCATCGCAAGCCTGGCCTTCGGAAGGCCTTCTGCGCCGAAGCCGCAGCGCGATCCGCGCCTCGATAGCGTTCTCCACGCCGTCGAAAAGCGCTACAACAGCGCCCACACGCTCACCGCCAAGTTCACCGAAAGCTACATTTCGGGCGATAAAGTTCGCCAGACCGAGTCCGGCACACTTACCCTCCGCAAACCCGGCCGGATGCGCTGGGATTACTCCTCGCCCGCGGGCAAAATGTTTCTGTCCGATGGGAAGCGGTTCTATCTCTACACGCCCACCACCCAGCGCGTCGAAGTGACCGCCGCCACGGACACGGAAGACATGCACGCGCCGCTCGCGTTCCTGCTCGGCAAGTTGAATTTCTATAAGGAATTCAGCGGATTCGAGCTGCGCGGCGAAGGTCCGGACCTCTGGATCGATGTCGATCCCAACTCGCCGGCCCTGCCTTACTCCAAAGTGGGATTCCTGGTCACGCCCGATTCGCGCATCAAGCGCCTGCGCGTTACCGAAGACGATCTCTCCGTCCTCGATTTCACCTTCGACAACGAAGTCCTGAACGCCCGTCTGGACCCCGGTCAATTCATTTTCAAGTTGCCCGCCGGCGCGGCGCTGGAAGACAACACGCGATAGCCCTCCCCATGTCAGACTTCATCCTCAAGTACGCCGATACGAACGGCGAAATGCACCAGTTGGTCACCCAGGCCGGTTCCGAACAGGAGTTGCGCGAGAAATACACCCGGCAGGGCTTCCTGGTCTATTCAGTAAAAGCCCGCAGCGCCGGCGCGGCCGTTCTGGGCTCCACGCACCGCAAGAAGAAGATCAACATGGAGCGGTTCCTGATCCTGAACCAGCAATTCGTCACGCTGATTCGGGCCGGGCTGCCGATCTTGAAAGGGCTCGACCTGCTGAGCGAGCGGCTGACCGACCCCAAGCTTGGGCCGTACATTTCCGGCGTCCGGGACGAAGTCCGCCGGGGAACGCTGCTCTCCGAAGCGTTCCGGATGCAGGGCGTTTTCCCCAAAATTTACGTCACCACCGTCATGGCCGGCGAGAAGAGCGGCAGCCTGACGGAAGTTCTCGATCGCTACATCACCTATCAGAAGCTTTCTCAGGCCGTTCGCAAGAAGGTAATCGTCTCGCTGCTTTACCCGGCCGTTCTGGTTGTGATGACGATTCTCCTGATTGTGTTCCTGGTGACCTACGTTGTGCCGAATTTCGCGCAGCTTTACATGAGTATGGGCGCGCAGCTGCCTACCATCACGCTGGTTTTGATCGCGATCGGCTCAACCGCGCGCTCCTATATTCTCCTCGGGTTCGCCGCCGTGGGCTTGATCGGTGTTGCTATCTACTTCTGGGGAAAAACTCCCGCCGGCCAGGAGCGTATGGATAAGTTCAAAATGCGCCTGCCGCTCTTCGGCGAAATCTGGGTAAAGTACCAGGTCGCGCAATTCGCGCGCGTCCTGAGCACGCTGCTAACCGGCGGAATTCCGCTCGTTCAGGGGCTCGACACGGCGGGCGAATCACTCGGCAACGCGCTGCTGCGCCGCATTCTGGACCGCGCCGCCCGCATGGTTCGCGAAGGCCAGGCGCTTTCGGCCGCGCTTGCGATGTCTAAAATGTTCCCGCCGCTCGCCATCGACATGATCGAGGTCGGCGAATCGACGGGCGCGCTGCCCGCTATGCTGAACAGCGTTGCAGAATTTTACGAAGATGACGTTTCTACACGAATGGCGGCAGCGCTCTCTTTAATCGAGCCCGTGATCATGGTTTTCATGGGCGCGTTTGTCGCGTTTGTCCTTATCGCTCTATATCTTCCAATCTTTTCGCTCGCGGACACGATTCAATAGCGCACGCCCTTCCGGGTTCCGTGTCCAGTACCGGGGGCTCATTGCCGGGCTCGTGGATTCCTGCTACATTGGAACCCTAACCTCACGTCAGCCCGTGTAGTTGAGTGGCTAAGGCGTCGTGCGGCCAACGCGCGCTAAAACCCTATGTTCTGTTCTTATGTTTGGTCTTATGGTTATGTTTAACGACAAGTGGCAAATCATTGTCGGTCTGAGCCTGCTCGCGCTGTTCGCCGTGCGTGTCGTTTCGCATTTTCGAGCGAAGACCTGGGAAAAGGGCAAAACGGTTTTCGGCCCGATTTTCATCATTCAGATGGCGCTCACCCTGCCCGCCCTGATCGGTGTGCTGCTATTCGTTTTCTACGAACCCGCCGTCGCCTGGGCCGCGCTTCCCTTCCCGGAATGGCTTCGCTACCTCGGACTGCTGCTGATTGCATTCGCCACGGTCTTCCTTGCGTGGATCCAGTACACGCTGGGGGCGAATTTCAGCCCTCTGGTGCGGATTAAGAGCGATCAACAGCTGGTGATTGCAGGACCCTATCGCTGGGTTCGCCACCCCATGTACACCGCCATCGCCATGCTTTCCATCAGTCTGCTGCTCATGACCGCGAACTGGTTCATTGGCGCGGCCTGGCTTCTCTGCACGGGGCTGGTCATGTTCGCCCGAACCCCTGGAGAAGAGCGGGTCCTGCTGGACGCGTTCGGCGATCAGTATCGCGACTACATGCGTTCGACTCCCCGGTTCGTCCCCAACGGCCGCCCGGCACCCGAGCGCAAGCGCGCCGCCGATGCTCCAGGCGCCGCGGCCGCGCAAACCGTCTTTGGTTCGTCATTTAATAAGGAGAAGCAATTATGAAAGTGAACAGCGGCTTCGGTCTCCTGTTCCTGTTATCTTGTTCAGCGTTCGCGGCCGCTCCCATCACCGCCCCGCTGCAACCGACCACCGGTCCCGGCGGCAGTGACATCTTGTACACAGCCGTGCAACGCGGGATTTATACGGTGAAGGGTTATTCAGCCGGAACGGGGTACGACTACTATATCTACACCCCGGCAGGCATCACTCCAGGTCCCACCAACCCCAATCCCCTGCGGACGCCGGCCTCAGCGCCGATCATCCTCTTCATCCATGGCTACGACGGAAACACGCCTCAGCCGTACCTGGTCTGGATGGCGCAAATGGCGCAAATGGGCTTCATCGTGGTTTGGCCGGAGTATGATTCCGTGGCCGATCCGGGGCTTAATTCCTACCTGACCGCGATCGGGCTGGTTTTCAACGCGGCAGTCAGCGAGTTAGCTACCCTGGGCGGCGTGCAGCCGATGCTTGGGAGCAACGATAAGCCGCTCTACACAATTGCAGGACACTCTCTGGGCGGCGATCTCGCGATTGGAATGGCGGCGGGATACCAGAACTACGGCATGCCGCAGCCGGCAGCGGTCTTCGCGATCGAATCCGGTCAGGGTACGTTCGGCAAGAGCGTCAATGCCGCGAAGATGAATCCGTCCACGATGGTGATCTTTGTGGACGGCGATGAGGACGGAACCGCGCAAGGCACAGCCGAACACTTGTGCGACAATGTCACGTTTTGGACGGCAGCGCCGCAGGCACCGATGTTCAAGCAGTTTCTGTTCGCCATCACCGATACGACGGGAACGCCGCAACAGCTCATGAGTCACTGGTTCCCGCTGACCTACACACTGCGAGACGACGTGCGTCCATACTCGGTGGACGACCGCGATTACAACATCACCTGGAAGCTCAGCATCGCCCTCTCCAATTGCGCGGTCTACGGCACGGACTGCAATTACGTGTTCGGCAACGGCCCTTTGAACGCCTACGGCGAAACTGCGCAGGTCGACATGGGTCTGTGGAGCAATGGAGTGCCGGTCACCCCGCTACTTCCGATTTCCGACCCGACGGCCTACTTCGCGGCCAGTCCCTATCTCTGCACGACGGGCACCAACTAGTTCGTTTCTCCTGAACCACTTGGGACGCCCGGGGTCGGCCATACCCCGCGCGTCCCTTTTTTGCCGCATACCCCTCTCAACGTTCCTCCCTCCCACGCGTCTATCAGTTACCGAGCCGCGGTGCATCAATTACCGAGCCGCGGGCATCAATTACCGAGCCGCGACGGTAACGGAGCGGTCTCCCGATATCACCCGGTCGCTCACACTCGCGACTCCATTCGTCTTTCCGGTCGCGCGTGGCGGTTCCATTGATGACGCATACCCCTCTCAACGTTCTTCCCTCCCCGCGCGTCATCTGATTAGGGCCAGTCACGTAATCGACGGCCCTCCCTGACTTCATGGCAACAACCGATCGACGTCTACAGGACCCCACTGGCGAAACTGCCCAGGCGCAGACCATCGCCGCGCGCTACCGCTGCGAATACGTCGACCTGCGCGATACCCCGATCGACCACGACCTTTTCCGCCACATTCCGGTCGATCTCATGTTCCGCTACAACTTCGTCCCGCTGCAGGGTCGTAACGGAACGCTGGAAATCGCGCTCGCCGATCCGCGCAACCTGGGCACCGTCGATGAACTCGGCCTGCTGCTGAACAAGAAGCTCCGGGTTAAGGTCGCGACGCTCTCCCAGATCTCGGAATTGCTCAAAAAGACCGAGCAGAGCCAGCGCGTCCTCGAAGATGTAACCGAAGGATTCACGATCGACGTTGTCACCGGCGACGAGAATTCCGAGGAGACGCTTTCGATCGAGAAGCTGAGTTCGGCCGACAGCAACATCGCTCCGGTCATCAAGCTGGTCGACACCACCATCTTCAACGCCCTCGAACGGCGCGCGAGCGATATCCACATCGAGTCGCGCGACCAGGAAGTCGCCATCAAGTACCGCATCGACGGCGTCCTTCACTACGCCATGCCGCCCATCGCCAAGGACTGGCATTCCACCATCATTTCGCGCATCAAAGTCATGAGCGAATTGGATATCGCGGAGCGCCGGGTCCCGCAGGACGGCCGTTTCCGGGTCCGCTACAAGAACCGTCTGATCGATTTCCGCGTGTCGATCATGCCCACCATCCACGGCGAAGACGCCGTGCTCCGCGTGCTCGATAAAGAATCGATGAGCGAAAAGTTCGCCAAGCTTTCGCTCGAAGTGGTCGGATTTTCGGATTCGGACCTGGTCAAGTTCCGCCGTTACATCAGTGAGCCGTATGGCATGGTGCTCGTAACCGGCCCGACCGGTTCCGGTAAGACCACCACGCTCTACGCCGCCCTCAGCGAGATCAAGAACGACGAAGACAAGATCATCACCATCGAAGACCCGGTCGAATACCAGCTGAAAGGGATCACCCAGATCCCGGTTAACGATAAGAAAGGGTTGAACTTCGCGCGCGGCCTCCGCTCCATCCTGCGCCATGATCCCGACAAGATCATGGTCGGTGAAATCCGCGACAAGGAAACCGCCGATATCGCCATCAATTCGGCCCTGACCGGCCACCTGGTCTTCACCACCGTCCACGCCAACAACGTTTTCGACGTTCTTGGCCGCTTTCTGAACATCGGCGTCGAGCCGTACAACTTCGTATCGGCTTTGAATTGCATCCTGGCGCAGCGCCTCGTGCGCGTCATCTGCGAGCATTGCAAACGGCCCGTGAAAGCCTCGGAAGCGCTCCTGGTCGAGAGCGGGCTCGATCCGGCGGAATGGCAGCACCTGGAAATGTTCGAAGGCTCGGGCTGTTTTGAATGCGGGGGTACCGGCTTCCGCGGCCGGAGCGCCATCCACGAACTGCTGGATCTCAACGACAAGATCCGCGAGCTGATCCTGGACCGCCGTCCCAGCTCCGAAATCAAGCGGCTGGCCCGCGAACAAGGCATGACCTTTCTTCGTGAATCGGCTGTAGACAAAGTCCGCGCAGGCATCACCACGTTGAAGGAAATCAATAAGGTGACGTTCATCGAAGGGTAAGCATGCCGGACATCCTGCGTTCTCTCACCCGGTATCTGAAAGATCCGCCGCCCGAAGTCGTGTTCGAGATCGCGACGGACGCCGTGCGTATGGCGCGCTCCGGCCAGGCGAACTCCATCGAGTCCGCCCCGCTGGGACCGGGCGTGATCTCGCCGTCGCCCCTACACGACAACATTGCGCTTCCCGAGCCGCTGCAGGCCGCCGTCTACCGGCTCGCCCCCTCCACCGGACGCCGCCGCAAACAGCGAACCGCGGCCGTTCTGCTGCCCGATAACTCCGCGCACGTGACCGTACTCGAATTCTCCGATCTGCCCGACAATCACGACGAGCAGCGCGCTCTGATCCGCGCCCGCCTCAAACGCAGCGTGCCGTTCGATATCGATACCGCGGCGTTGAGTTACTGGACTCAGGAAGCCGCTGCGCCCACCGGAACTCCCGCGAAAGGCGCGAAAGTGCGCCGCGAAGTCGTGGTAGCCACTACGCCGCCGGAGATCGTCCAGCGCTACGAAGCGCCGTTTCGCAATGCCGGGTTTGAGCCGGGCCTGGTGACGCTGGCATCGCTGGCTTGCCTTGGTTTGGTCGACCACCGCGGCATCTCGATCGTCGCTCGACTGAGCGGGGTCGTACTCACCGTTTTGGTGAAACAAGACCGGATTTTGAAACTGACGCGGTCGATCGCTCTCGCGGAAACGGCCTCACCGCTCGATGAAATCGCCGGTCACTTGTTTCAAACGTTCGTCTATGTGGAAGACAATCTGGGGCGCGGGGCTGAACAGTTGTATCTGGCCGGCTTTGGCTCCATGGAGTCGCAAGCTCTGGAAACGTTTCCCGATGAATTCAAAGTTCCCGTGCTGGTGCTTGGCGGCGCGGATACCGGTATTCGCGGTTATTTGAAAGGAGCTGCCTAACCCATGTCTCCTCAGATCAATCTGGCTTCCGAACCGTTTCGCCGCGACCGGCTGGTTGTGATCACATCGGCGGCGATTGCCGCGGTGCTGGCGGTCACGCTCGCCCTGCTTGTCTCGATCATCGTTACCGACCGCCGCGCGATGCAGAACGACAGGATGGCGCTCGACAGCCTCGACCATCAGATGCGCGTCATGCGCGCCGAACAATCGAAACTCGACGCGCAGCTGCGGATGGCAGGCAACGCCGACGTGCTCGACCGCAGCGTCTTCATCAACCGTCTGCTCTACCGAAAGGGCATCAGTTGGACGCGCTTGTTTGAAGACCTTGGCAAGGTCGCACCGCCTAATGTGCGGATTGTCTCCATCCGTCCCCAGGTGGATGACCGCGATCACATTGCTCTCGATATGACGGTTGGTGCGGAATCGCAGCAGCCGATTATTGAGTTCGTAACCCGGCTTGAAAGTTCCGATTTGTTTGGGGATGCGACCGTATCGGTTATCCAGCCGCCATCGCAAACCGACCCGTTGTACCGCTATCGCATTGGTGTGAACTATGCCCAGAAGCTTTAGTCTCAGTAACATTGGTTCGCTAACTTCCGTCGTGCGCGGCGCCGATTGGAGTGAGCCGCGCGTCTATGTGCGAGGGATTGTCGGATTGCTTGTCCTCGCCAACTTACTAGCCGCGGCATTCGCGTTTCACCTATTCGGAACCTCGCCCGCGCAGTTGCGCGATGAGCTCGCGGATACCCAGGCTTCGGTTGCGGCGCAACGGCTGCAGCTCGTCCGGAAACGCCAGATTTCGGTAAAGATCGGCAAAGCGAAAGGTGAAGGCGATCAATTCCTGTCGCTTTACATGACGCCGCGCCGGACCACTTACTCCACGATCGTTTCCGAAATCCAAAAAGCGGCGCAGAGTACCGATCTTACCCTGAAGGAAAATACGATCGCCCCGCTGGAGCCGGTTAAAGGTTCGGATGATTTAAGCATGATGACCATTACCGCGTCGTTTGAAGGAACTTATCCGAACCTGTTGAAGTTCATCAATCTGCTGGATCGGAGCCCGCGGTTCCTGATTATCGAATCCCTGGCGGCATCGCCTCAGGCGAGCGGAAAAGGACTCCTCACGGTGCTGAAACTGAATACGTTCGTTCGCGGCGATACGGGATCGGAGATATGAATTTCGGAGCCGATCGCAAGAAGATTTTGATCCTCAGCGGGCTGGGGGCTGTGGCTGTCTACGTTCTTTGGACGAACGTATTTTCAGGCGGCGAGACCAGCTCCGCGAATACGCATGCGCATGTTGTTGCGGCGGCGCCGGGAACCGTACTGCAGCCGAACGCCGCAGACACCCGGCGGGTGCTTAGCCGCCGCGGGGCGCAGCATCGCGGAGGCGAATTTAATCCCGATATCGTGCCGGGCAAAGCGGATCCGAACAACGTGGACCCCACACTACGTTTGGATTTGCTCGCCAAAGTGCAGGGCGTCGATGTGGACTCTACTGGGCAACGCAATATCTTCACTTTTGGCGACGTTCCCAAGCCGCCGGATCCAAGTCCCTTGCCGCATGTGGCGGGAATCAAACTTGACGGGAAGGGACATCCGATCCCGCCCACGCCTCCAGGGCCGACGACTCCACCCCCGCCCCCCGGACCGCCGCCGATTACGCTCAAATATTACGGCTTCGCGACACCAAGATCCAACGGACGCAAGCGCGCTTTCTTCCTGGATGGCGAAGACATCATCTTGGCCGGCGAAGGCGACATGGTCAAGCGCCGCTACAAGCTGGTCAAAATCGGCGTAAACTCGGTCACTTTTGAAGACACGCAATTCAACAACAACCAGCAAACGGTTCCGTTGACGCCCGACCCCGCCGGATGATGACGCGCCCCACTGCAAGACCTCCGCACGAAGAGGGTTACGCGCTTCTGATGATCTTCCTGGTCGCGGCAATTCTCGCGCTGACGCTCTATCAGGCGATGCCGCGCGTCGCGTTCGAAGCCGAGCGTGATAAAGAACAACTCCTGATCGACCGTGGAGAGCAGTATAAGCGGGCCATTCAGCTTTACTACCGCAAGACGGGCCGCTATCCGGTCAAGATGGAGGATTTGGAAAACACGAATAACATCCGGTTCCTCCGGCAGCGCTACAAAGACCCGATGACCGGAAAGGACGAATGGCGCCTGATCCATGTGGGGCCCGGCGGCGTGTTCACCGATTCGCTGACGCAGAAGAAGCAGACGACAACGGCGCCGGCGTCCGCGCCGAACACGTTCATCACGGAACTGGGGCCGGTCGGCGATACCGGCGCAGGCAACGCGCAAGCCATCAACCCGGGATTACGACGACGCCCCAGCGATGGCGGCGGTCCCGGCGGGGGTGATCCCAATTCGCCCTTCCCACCCGATCCTTCCATGCAGAACGGCGGCAACGGCGCGGGTTTTAACGGCGGTTCCTTTTCCAATCCTGGGCAGGGCAACAATGGACTTCCGAACTCGGGCCCATCGAGTGGCGCTCTGGTCGCGGATCCGGGTCTCAACGGGCCCGGGAATTCGGTCCTACCCCCGCCATCGTTGAATACAAACCCGGGCGCATTACAGCCCCCATCCGCGGGCTCCGGCCAAAACGGGACCAGCGCCGCGGCAATGATTGGTCAGATGTTGACTGGCCCGCGACCCGGTGGACCACCTCCCGGAATCTTCGGCAATAATGCCAACGGTGGGGATAATAGCGCGTTCCCAGCCCCATCGAATACGACCAATGCGACTGCGGGGACCAGTTCATTCGGAAGCAGTGCCGGGAGTTCGGCCGGCGGTAGCAGCCCAGGGCAAGTTCTCGCGGGCAGTTTTGCCGGAGTCGCCAGCACGTCGGAAAGCCCTTCGATCAAGATTTACAACGATCACCAGAAGTACAACGAGTGGGAATTCATTTACGACTACTCGAAGGACGTTGCCAAGGCTGCGGGTCTGGCGGTGAATGCCTCTGGTGCGAATACGGGAACCACCAACGGCAATAATACGGGCCTCAATGGCAGTAGCGCGGGCAACGGCGCGGGCGGTTCCTCGTTTGGCAATTCGTTTGGAAATAATTCGAATAACACGGGCGGGGCCGGTGCCGGCTCGAACTCAGGCGGCACGGGTACGGGCTCGTCCCCGACCAATCAGTAACCGCAACCCGTCGCTACGCTATCCTGATCCTTGCCCCCCAGCCATGGCGATTGTCATCGCAATTGACGGCCCGGCAGGCGCGGGTAAAAGCACCATCGCACGCCGCCTCGCCCGTCGCCTCGGGTACACCTACATCGACACCGGCGCCATGTATCGCGCCGTCGCTCTGTGGGCCATCCGTCAGTCCGTCGAGCTAAGCGACATGCACCGGCTCGATCAACTCGCGCAAGCCGCCGACATCCAGCTCGATTCCACTCGCGACCTGGTGATCCTCAACGGCGAGGATGTCACGCTCGCGATCCGAGCCGAAGATGTTTCCGCCGCCGCTTCTCAGGTTGCAGCCGTGCCGGCCGTTCGCCGCGCTCTGGTTCTCAAACAACGCGCGCTGGCCGAAACGCAAAACGTCGTCATGGAAGGGCGCGATATCGGCACGGTCGTTTTCCCCAATGCGCGGTTGAAGATCTACATGGATGCTGATCCCGGCGAACGCACCCGCCGGCGCGCAACCGAAGCGGGCGCCGATCTCGAGAGCGTCCGCGAGCAGATCTCCGAACGCGACCGGCGCGACCAGACTCGCGGCGATTCGCCGCTCGCGCAAGCTCCCGACGCGCTCTACCTGGACACCACCGATCTGACGCTGGAAGAAGTCGAGGAGGAGATCCTCAAGATGGTCCGCGCCCGCACCAGCAACGGCAAGGAGCATTCTTGAGCA
This sequence comes from Nevskia soli, assembly GCF_903970205.1. Taxonomy (GTDB): domain Bacteria; phylum Acidobacteriota; class Terriglobia; order Bryobacterales; family Bryobacteraceae; genus Bog-113. Next base: position 23,849 of record NZ_CAJCHS010000339.1, read on the forward strand.
ATCTGCTGGTCATGAAGTTCGGTGGGACCAGCGTGGGTTCCGCCGAGCGGATGCGCGCCGCAGCCCAACTCATTCGTGACGCGCATCAACAGCGCGACGTTCTGGTGGTGGTGTCCGCGATGTCGCGCGTGACTGACTTGCTGCTCGACACCATGAAGCACGCGGAAGCGGATGACCGCTCCGTCGTCGAGCAGAACATATCGCAGATCCGGCAACGCCACGTACAGACCGCGCGGGAATTGCTACCTGCGGCCGAGGAGAAGCTCATCGAAGGGGAGATCGATTCCCTGATCCGCGAATTCGAGCGCATCGTCAACGGAATGCTGATGCTGGGCGACCGGCCTGCACGCTCGGTGGACGAAGCCGTCGCCATCGGCGAACGCCTCTCCAGTGTGCTCCTCGCCGCGCATTTGAACACCATCGGAACGCACGCGACCGCTTGCAACGGCGCGGAGATGATCGTCACCGACGCCGTCTTCGGGAACGCATCGCCCGTCATGGAGCACACCACCAAGCGGGCCCATGCGATCGTGGATTCTCTTCTAGCAGCCCACACGATCCCCGTCGTGACGGGATTCAACGGGGCCACGCTGGATGGCCGCCCGACGACGCTCGGCCGCGGCGGCTCCGACTTCTCAGCCTCGATCTTGGCCGCGGCGCTCGGCGCAGCAGAGCTATGGATCTGGACGGACGTCGACGGCATCATGACGGCCGATCCGCGTTTGGTTCCCGACGCGAAGGTGCTGCCCGAAGTCAGTTTCCGCGAAGCTGCCGAACTTGCCTACAATGGCGCGAAGGTTCTGCATCCGCGCACCCTCGCGCCATTAGTCGATCAGGAAATTCCGGTCTGGAGTAAGAACAGTTTCGCGCCCCAGAAGCCCGGTACGCGGATCGTCGGCCGACTAACAACGTCGGAAGGCGCGCGCGCCGTAACCTCGATGAGCAACGTGGCGCTGATCTCGCTCGAAACCTCCAGCGCGGTGGTGTCAGGCGTCCAGGTAATGGCGCGCGCTCTCGATGCGGTTTCGCGCACGAACATCGAAGTCCTCGCGATTTCCGGATCGAGCTACCGCCAAAGCTTCTGCTTCCTGGTGCGCTCCGGTGAGTTACAGACGACGCTCGATGCGCTGGAAGCCGCGCTCGCGCTGGAGATCGCGCATGGCTATGTTAACCCGATCGAGGTCGATGAAGACGTCGGGCTTCTGGCCGTTGTAGGCGAAGGGATGCGAGGGACGCCGGGCTTAGCCGGCCGCGTCTTTACCGCGATCAGCCGCGAGAAAGTCAACATCATCGCCATCGCGCAAGGTTCCAGCGAACTTACGATTGCGATCGTAGTGAGGCGGCGCGGGTTAGAGAAGGCCGTGCGGGCTGTTCATGCGGAGTGTCACTTATGAGTCGGGGGCTATTTGTGCCTGAATACCTCGAGGCAATCGCGCAGAGCCTCGAGCCCATTCGCGATCGCCTCCTCAACGGTCTCGCCGTCAGATATCCGCCGCCCTCGTCTTCTAAGGAACTCGCGCAAAACGGAGCGCGCCCCGCGCCGCCAGGCGTCACTAGTTCCTCTTTGGTTTGGCGGCGCGGG
>NZ_CAJCHS010000340.1 GCF_903970205.1 Nevskia soli
GTGCTTGAAATCAGCGTCCGGGCCATGGAACTCGACGATCTGGAAGCTCGGATCGCCCGGCTCGAACAGGTTGGGGAGCAATCGTGATATCTCAACTAGGATACTAGTCTATACTCGGAAATCTGCGTGCGAAACTTCGGGAGCCTTCTGCTTGCTGCCACGGCAGCGGTTGACGATCATGCACAAAACATCCGGCGGCAGGTCCGCGGGCGTTCGCGGCCTGGCCAAGTCTTCGCCGATCCGGATCAGACAATCGCTCGATGACCGGGTTCGAAGTGAACGGGGTGACAATAACTGCGCTGGAGATTCGAGCGGAAGCGGCGAGCCTCCGCCAACGGCTCGCAGAAGCGGGGAATGAGGTTGCGGCAGGCGGAAGCATCAGTTTGCGCGAGCAAGCGGAGCGCGATCTGATCGAGCGAGTGTTACTCATGCAGGAAACGTCCAGGCTTTCTTTATCTGTTACCGCCGAAGAGGTCGATTCCGTGCTCGCCCGCCTGGCGCCTTCAGCGGGTAAGGTCGCCGGCTGCCGCGCCGCCGCGGACACTCCGGATATGCGCGCGGAAGTCAGCCGCCGCATCGCGATCGACAAACTCTTCGAACGGTGGGCGAGCACCGTGCGGCGTCCCAGTGCGAACCGGATTCGCGCGGCGTACCGGGAGACGCGCGACGATTTCTGGATGCCGGAATCCGTCTTTGTCAAGCAGATCATTCGGAATGTTGACGTTGAGGAGGATCGCGAACCGGCGCGCGCAGTTCTGATGCAAGTCCAAGAGAGACTCCAGGCCGGCGAAGATTTTGAGCGGCTCGCCCGGGAGTGGTCCGAGTGCCCGGAGGACGGCGGCACAATTGGCTTCGTTGCCAGGGGTAGGATGGTTCCCGAGTTTGAAGACACGGTATTCGCGCTCGAGGTCAACCGCCCGTCGCCAGTCTTCGAAACCCGGTTTGGCTTTCATATCGCGCTGGTGACTTCGCGCCGGGCGGCTGGAATTCCGAGCTTCGGAGAAGTTGCACCATGGATCGAGGAAAATCTTCTTCGGCAGGATACGGACGAGGAGATCCGCGTTCGAATGACTGCCCTGTTCGACGCAGCGACGATTCGAAGGGTGCGCGCGTGAGACCTTGCTGCGTTCCCAGCATCGCGCGCGCAACTCTGCTTGAAGAGTCCGTCCGCGCCGCGGCCGAGCGCGTGCGGGTGAATCGCGGCTCCCCGGAGGACATGATCAAGTTCGAGCCCGCGCGCTTCTTAATGGGCACGGAATACCCCGGCGGTTTTGCTGAAGACGGTGAAGGACCCGTCCGCGCGGTCCGGCTGGACGCTTTCTACATGGACCGGGGGCCGGTGACAAATGACCAGTTCACCGAGTTTGTCACGAGCTCGGGCTATGTCACGGAAGCGGAACGTTTCGGCTGGTCGTTCGTTTTTCACGGAGAAGGCAGCCGGAGTCCCGAAGAGACGCAAACACCTGTCGGTCTCCCCTGGTGGCGCAAGATGCCGGGCGCGAAATGGAACGCGCCGGAGGGTCCCGATTCATTGATCGCCGGCCGTATGGATCACCCCGCTACTCACATTTCCTGGAACGATGCATCCGCCTACGCCGCATGGGCCGGCAAGCGGCTTCCCACCGAAGCCGAATGGGAGTTTGCCGCGCGGGGCGGCCTGGAACAGAAGCTCTATCCGTGGGGAGATGAGTTGACTCCCGGTGGCCTCCATCTTTGCAACATCTGGCAAGGCACTTTTCCTACTCTCAACACCGCGGATGACGGTTATAGCGGCACGTCCCCGGTAACCGCATATCCGCCAAATGGTTTCGGCGTCTTTACCATAACCGGCAACGTTTGGGAATGGTGCGGGGATTGGTGGTCGCCTGACTTTCATCAGACCGCGTCAAGGTTGAACCCGGTGGGTCCGCGCGTGGGAAGAAGCAAAGTCATGAAGGGTGGTTCGTTTCTCTGCCACGCCTCTTACTGCAACCGTTACCGGGTGGCGGCCCGAACTTCGAATACTCCGGATAGTTCTTGTTCAAATATCGGGTTCCGTTGCGTCCGAGACTTATAACCTACATACAAACATTCCACACTATGATCGCTAACGCCTCTACATCCCGACGCGGTTTTCTGCAAGGGCTCAGCGCAGCCGCGGCTAGCGGGGCGCTCCCTCGCAAAGCGTCCGCCGCTGATCCGCAACGACCCAACATCATCTACCTGCACTCACACGATTCCGGCCGCTACCTGCAGCCCTTCGGATATGCGGTTCCGACGCCGAACCTGCTGCGTCTGGCGTCGGAGGGCATGTTATTCCGCCTGGCCTTCAGCGCTGCGCCAACCTGTTCACCCAGCCGCGCCGCTCTGCTCTCGGGCCAATGCGCGCATAGCGGCGGAATGCTGGGCCTGGCCCACCGCGGCTTTCGAATGAACGATTATGGCCAGCACTTAGTCCACACCCTTCGTCAGGCCGGTTATCACACGGCTTTAGCGGGCATTCAGCACGTAGCGGCGACCCCCGATCCGATCGGTTACGACGAAGTGCTCCATCCGCGCAGTATGAGCGCGCTGGACGTAGCGCCAGGCGCGGTCGCCTTCCTCGACAAGCAGCCGCACAATCCCTTCTTTCTCGACATCGGCTTCTTCGAAACGCATCGCGACTACCCTCAACCCACGCCCCTTGACGACCCCCGCTTCATTCAGCCACCCTCGCCAATTCCTGACACGCCCGAGACGCGCCTCGACATGGCTGGATACCACGCCAGCGCGCGAATTCTGGACGACGGCGTCGGCCGCATCCTTGCCGCTCTGGAACGGAACGGCCAAGCGGCGAACACTCTAGTCATCAGCACAACCGATCATGGAGTTGCGTTCCCACGCATGAAATGCAACCTTGAAGACGCGGGATGGGGCGTCTCTTTAATCATGCGGGGCGCCGCCGACTTCCGTGGTGGGCGTGTTTCCGACGGTCTTGTCTCGCACGTCGATGTTTTTCCGACCTTGTGCGACTTACTAAACATCGAGAAACCCGCTTGGTTACAGGGTAAGTCGCTGATGCCCTTAGTTCGCGACAACAGGCAGATCAACCAGGAAGTTTTCGCGGAGGTGAACTACCACGCGGCTTACGAACCCAAGCGCGCCGTGCGCACCAATCGGTGGAAATACATCCGCCGCTATGGCGATAAGCACACGCCCGTGCTGCCTAACTGCGATGACGGCCTGAGCAAAACCCAATGGCTCAATGCGGGCTGGGCCAAGCGAACGCTACCCTCCGAATCGCTGTACGACTTGACCTTCGACCCGACGGAACACGAGAACTTAGTTACGGACAGTGCCGCACAAGCCGCGCTCCTCGAAATGCGCAGCCGCCTGGATCGATGGATGGAGCGCACGCAGGACCCGCTCCTGCACGGTCCGATTCCGGTTCCCCCTGGTGCGCAGGTCAACGATCCCGACGGGGTCTCTCCGAAAGAAAACACGATCCGCTACTAAGAGCACACATGCTGACCCGACGCCAATTCCTCCATTCGTCCGCGGCCGGTATCGGTGCGGCACTTGCAGGCCGAGCGGCCGCGAAAGAACCCTCCCCGCCGAATATAGTCTTCATCCTGGCCGACGACCTAGGGTGGACCGACCTCGGCTGTTATGGAAGTACCTTCTACCGGACGCCCAACATCGACCGGCTCGCCGCGCAAGGCATGCGCTTTACCAATGCCTACGCCGCTTGCCCAGTCTGCTCGCCGACCCGCGCCAGCATAATGACGGGCAAGTATCCGGCGCGTCTGCATCTCACCGATTTCATCCCCGGGCGAAAGCAAGGGCCAACTTCCAAGCTTCTGGCTGCTCCGTTTCGGCAGGAGCTCCCGCTCGAAGAGATCACCATTGCTGAAATGCTCAAACCGGCGGGGTACCGCTCCGCCAGCATTGGCAAGTGGCATTTAGGCAATCCACCGTTCACACCCGAGGCCCAGGGCTTCGACCTGAATATCGCCGGAACGTACCGCGGCGCCCCGGTCTCCTACTTCGGTCCCTTCGACTTACCCGGCTTGAAAGACAGCCGGCCTGGGGAATACCTTACCGACCGGCTCACCCAAGAAGCCCTGCGGTTCATCGAGGCAAGCCGCAATGGTCCCTTCTTCTTATATCTTCCGCACTTCACCGTGCACTTGCCGCTGCAAGCCAAGCCGGATGTGGAAGCGAAGTACCGGGCTCTCGCCGATAAGTCCAAAGGGCAGCACAACCCGACTTACGCGGCCATGGTGGAAGCGCTCGACGACAGCGTGGGCAAGATCGGCGCGAAACTAGACGAACTCGGCTTGACGGACAACACGATCCTGTTCCTGAATTCAGATAATGGCGGTCTACTCTACGAGACTGCCAGCACAGACAACGTCACATCGAACCGGCCCTTGCGCGCGGGCAAAGGGCATCTCTACGAAGGTGGAATTCGCGAACCCTTGATTGTCCGTTGGCCGGGTGTAGTGAAGCCGGGAACGGTTTGCGAAGAACCTGTCTCGAGCATCGATTATTTCCCGACGATTCGCGAGATGTGCCGCATCGACTCCGTCGCGGCTCCCCCGATTGATGGACTTAGCCTGGCGCCTCTGTTAAAGAGAGGAGCTGGCGTGCATCACGACGCCCTCTTCTGGCACTACCCGCACTACAGCAATCAAGGCGGCCCTCCGTCGGGCGCGGTGCGCGTGGGCGACTACAAGCTCATCGAATTCTACGAAGACAGCCGTGTGGAACTCTATAACCTGAACAACGACTTGGGCGAGCGGCACGACTTAGCTCAAGCCGAGCCGGCGAAAACCGCGGAACTGCATGAAAGACTGGTGCAGTGGAGAAAATCGACAGGAGCGGTGATGCCCCAGCCCAATCCGAACTACGATCCCAAGACGGCTGATCTGGGTCTCTATGGTTCCGATCCGGCCCACCAATAACATGCCGTCGCGCCGCCAGTTTCTGCGTTCGGCAATCGGCGCGGCCTCTCTGGCCACGCGAGCAGCGGCCGCGAAGCGCCGTCCCAACCTGCTCCTGATTATCGCCGACGAGTGGCGCGCGCAGGCGACATCCTGGAACCAAGATCCCAATGTCGCGACTCCCGCGCTTGATCGCTTTGCAAGCCAGAGCGTCTCGTTCGACAACGCGGTCTCCAATCTTCCGGTCTGCTGCCCGGCGCGCGCCAGCATAATGACCGGGCAGTACCCTCTCACGCACGGGGTGTTCATCAACGATGTGGAACTTAAGCCCGATGGCCCTACTCTGGCCGAGACTTTTCAGAAAGCCGGATTCCAGACAGGCTACATCGGTAAGTGGCATCTCTATGGGAGTCCAGATGGAAACTATGGCCGCCGTCTCGCGCCCGTTCCGCGGGAAAAGCGCCTCGGGTTCGAGTACTGGAAAGCGTGCGAGTGCACGCACGACTACAACCACTCGCTCTACTACGACGGCGACAACCCCCATCCGAAGTATTGGCCCGGGTACGACGCGTTTGCGCAGACGGATGACGCCATAGCGTACTTGGAGAGCGCCGTCAAAGGACCCGACCCTTTTCTTCTAGCCCTTTCTCTCGGTCCTCCGCACTTTCCGTACGAAACCGCGCCCGTCCGTTTCCAGGCGCAATACCGCGATCGCGACATCCGTTTGCGGCCGAATGTTCCGGAAGCCAGGCGCGCGGAGGCTGCCTCGCAGTTACGCGGCTACTATGCGCACATGGCGGCGCTCGACACCTGCCTGGCGCGCCTGTTTGGAACCCTTGAGCGGTTGCGAATCGCCGAAGACACAATCGTTGTTTTTCTCTCCGACCATGGCGACATGATGCTCTCGCAGGGTTTAACCACCAAATTGTATCCGTGGGATGAATCCGTCCGTGTGCCTCTGCTCATTCGTTACCCGCGCGGTCTGGGCCGGAAGGGCCGGCGGCTCGACACCCCATTCAACATGCCGGATCTGATGCCAACCCTTCTCTCTCTGGCTGGACTGGCAGTTCCGGAAAGCGTCGAGGGAACGAACCGGCTCCATTTGGACTCCGCCGCCGACGCGAGCTTGATTCTTCTGCCGGCGCCGATCACTGAGGCGCGCCGCTATGGTTTCGCGGCATACCGCGGACTGCGCACCCGGCAACACACTTACGTCCGATCGATCCACGGGCCATGGCTGCTCTACGACAACGGAAAAGATCCTTTTCAGATGCGGAACAGGATTAATGCGCCGGAGTCGCGCGACCTGGTTCGCGAGTTCGATCGCAAACTGGACGCGATGCTGCGCGAGCGGCATGACGAGTTTCTGCCGGCCGCCGTGTACCTGCAGCGCGCCGGCCTGACTCATTACAAAGAACCCAACGTGCCCGTGGGACATTGCATAAGCCCGTGGGGAGATTGGGAATCCACAGATCAGCCATCCACAGACCGGGGGACCCCTACATGAATCGCAGATCCTTCCTTGCCGCGGCCGGCGGCGCAGCCGTAACGCCATTCGCTGCACCGCTTTTGCGGGCGGCTGCCGCGAAAAAACCTAACGTCGTCGTGATCCTCGCGGACGACATGGGCTTCTCCGATGCGGGCTGCTACGGCGGCGAAATCGATACTCCGAACATTGACCGGCTCGCCGCTCAAGGTTTGCGCTATACGCGCATGTACTCGACCGCGCGGTGCGGCCCATCCCGGAACTGCCTGCTTACCGGCTACTATGCGCAGCAAACCGCGGTGGACATTATGACGCCAGGTAATATCCCGCGCTGGACGAGTCTGTTCCCTGAATATCTCAAGCCGCTTGGATACCGTTCCTATCATTCCGGGAAATGGCACATACGAACCACGCCGCTCGAAGGCGCTGGTTTTGATCATTCCTACACCATGCTGGATGAGCTGCGCTTCTTCACGCAGAATTATCACGAGTTGGACGGAAAAGCGCTGCCCAAACCGAAACCCGAGGAACATTATTACTCCACGACCGCGATCGCGGATTATGGTCTCGGGTTCCTCAGGGAACACCAGCGACAGTACGCGAGCGATCCGTTCTTCCTTTATCTCGCGTTCCACTCACCTCACTTCCCCTTACAAGCGCCCGCCGAAGACATCGCGCGCTACCACGACCGTTTCGCTGAGGGATGGGACACTTCCCGCGAGCGGCGTTTAGCTCGCATGCAACGCATGGGCCTGGTGAATTGCGGTCTTGCTCGTCTGGAGCCGGACGTTTTCCCCTCTTGGAATTTGCCGGAGGCGGACCTTGCGAAGCGCTTAGGTCCGGGCGAAGTGGGCCGAGCGGTTCCCTGGTCGACTCTGACCAAAGAGCAGCAGCGGTTCCAGGCGGCGAAGATGGCCATCCACGCCGCGATGATTACGCACATGGATACGCAGGTGGGGCGCGTTGTCGACCAGCTCAAAGCGATGAACGCGCTGGAGAACACGCTGATTCTGGTACTGTCGGACAACGGCGCAAGCGCCGAGATTATGATCCGCGGCGATGGGCACGATCCGAGCGCGCCGATGGGCTCGGAGCGCACGCACCTGTGTATCGGTCCGGGATGGGCCACCGCCGCGAACACGCCGTTCCGTCTGCACAAATCCTACGTGCATGAAGGCGGCATCGCCTCACCGCTCGTGGCGCACTGGCCTGCGGGAATCGCCGACCACGGCGGCTTGCGGCACGATCAGTGTCACTTTGTTGACGTGCTTCCGACCGTCCTCGAACTTGCCGGAACGAAGCCGGCACGTCCTGCGGACGCTCCTCCGCTCGCCGGTAAGAGTCTGGCGCCCACCTTAGCCGCGGACAACGCAGTGAAACGCGATTTCCTCTACTTCAATCACAACAACAATCGCGCGTTGCATCAGGGCGATTGGAAGATTGTGGCAAAGGGTCAAACAGGTGCATGGGAACTCTATGACATGCGAACGGACCGCTGCGAACGAAACGATTTGGCCGCTGGGGAAACCTCACGCACCCAACAAATG
>NZ_CAJCHS010000341.1 GCF_903970205.1 Nevskia soli
ATACTTGTTGCCGGTGTCGCAGATGAACGTGACCACCCGCTTCGGCGCCGTCTGCTCCTTGCAAAAACGAATGGCCGCGGCGACCAGGCATCCGGATGACGACCCGCCCAGAATCCCGAAATTGCGCAGCAGCGAGCGCGCGGTCTCGAAGCTCTCGGAATCGGAGATGGAATAGGCCTTCCGGACACGCGAAAGATCGGCGATCTGCGGGATGCAATTCTGCCCGATGCCCTCCACCGCATACGAGCTCTCCGGGCCGGGCATGCCCTCGCGGATGATGCCGGCGAGCGCCGAGCCTTCGGGATCGGCCAATACCAGCTCCGTGCCGGGGCTCACGCGCGCGAAGAACCGGCTCAATCCCGTGATCGTCCCACCCGATCCAAGGCCGCAGACTACCGCGTCAACGTCATGCCCCGTCTGCTCCCAGATTTCGGGCCCCGTGGTCTTCTCATGCGCTAACGGATTGGCCGGATTACTGAACTGATTCACGTGGTAAAACCCACCTTCGGCCGCGATTCTGGCCGCCATCTTCATGTAATGGGCGGCATGGTCCGATCCCACGTCCGAGCGCGTCAGCCGGATATCGCACCCGAACGCCCGTAAATGCGCGATCTTTTCAGCCGACATTTTGTCGGGGATCACCAGGATCAACCGATATCCCTTGGCGGCGGCAACCAGCGCCAGTCCAAGTCCGGTGTTGCCTGCCGTGGCTTCGACAATCGTGCCTCCCGGCGGCAGCGCGCCGGAACGTTCGGCAGCAGCAATCATGCTGATCGCGATGCGGTCTTTAATGGAACCGCCCGGATTTTGATTCTCGAGCTTCACGAACAGGCGGCAAGGTCCGGTATCGAGTCCGGCGAGTTCGACCAGCGGCGTGTTGCCGATCAGGTCTAAAACGGTTTGAGGGATCGCGGCAGCGAGCACGCCATGAATCCTACCTCATGCGCCGGGACGTGCCGGAGGCCGTAAGCTGGGAGGATGCGATTTCGCCTCCTCATTCCGGTTTTGATGAGCGCCGTTTTACCGGCTCAGGCTCCGCCGTCCGAACCGGCGTGGGTGACGGCAAGCAATCGGAATGCGCAAATCGTGCTGCAGGTTCTGGCGCGTTACGCACCCGAGAACGCCGCATCTCTAGGCATTCGCGGCCTCGACGACAAGATCTCGATTCCATCCGTCGACCGCCCTGTTTTGTTCCGCCGCGACCTGGGCGCGGCGCTGAAGACTCTCCAGGCGAAAGCCGCGACGGAACAAGATCCGCTGGTGAAGCAGGACCTCGAAATCATGATCGAGGACACCGACCGCAATATCCGCGCGTCCGCCGCCAATCAGAAGCTGCTCCTTTCCTATGCGAACGTCGGACGCATCGTTTTCGGAGGCATCCACGGCCTGCTGGACGATCAGATCGACGAATCGCGTCGTCCCGCGGCGCTCGTGCGCCTCAAGCGATATGCGGGCATCGAGCCAGGCTACACGCCGACGACGGTGTTAGCGGAAACCGTGTGGCGCGAGAGCGCGAAAGATCCTGCGAAGCTAGGGCCGCCTAAGTCGGAAGTCGAGCAGGATCTCGCGCAGATCGATCAATACACGACCGGCATCGGGCTGCTTCTCGAGAAGTACAAGATGAAGGATTATCAGTCCGCGTACGCCAAACTCCGCGATCAACTGACTGAGTACGAAGGCTTCGTGCGGAAAGAAGTTCTGCCCAAAGCGCGCGAGGATTTTCGTCTTCCCCCGGAGCTCTATCAGATCCGCCTCGAGAACGCGGGCGTTGACTTCACGGCCGCCGAACTGGTGCAGTTGGCGCACAGTGGGTTCAATGAAATCCAGGCAGAGATGCAGCCGCTGGCTGTGAAGGTCGCAAAAGAGCATAACTTCCCGTCCAGCGACTATCGCGACGTGGTCCGCGCGTTGAAAAAAGATCAGTTGACCGCGGATTCCACCATGCCGGTCTATCACAAGACACTGAGCGATATCGAAGCGATCATCAAGCGCGAGCATCTGGTCACTCTTCCGGATCGCCCGGCGATCGTGCGCATCGCCAGCGCCGCGGAAACGGCCGAGCAGCCGGCGCCGCATATGCGTCCGCCGCCGCTGCTGAACAACCATGGAGAGCGCGGTCAATTCGTGCTGCCCGGCGGCACCACCGGAGCCAACGGCAAGCAATTGAAGTACGACGATTTCACGTTCGCAGCTGCCGCCTGGACACTGACCGCACACGAGGCGCGCCCCGGTCACGAGCTCCAATTCGACACCATGGTGGAGCGCGGCGTTTCCGAGGCGCGCGCCATCTTCGCCTTCAACAGCACCAACGCCGAAGGCTGGGGCCTCTATTCCGAGTGGATGATGTACCCCTACATGCCGGATGACGCCAAGCTGATCTCGCTTCAATTGCGCCTGTTGCGTGCCGCCCGCGCGTTTCTCGATCCGGAACTCCAGATGGGAAAGGTAACACCCGCGCAGGCGATGCAGATCCTGCAAAATGATGTCGTGCTTTCCGAAGCCTTTGCCACGGAAGAGGTCGACCGCTTCACGTTCCGTTCACCCGGACAGGCGGTCTCTTACTACGATGGCTATCTGCGCATGCGGCAGCTACGCGCCGATACCGAGAAGGCGATGGGCAGTAAGTTCAACGTCCAGCGCTTCCATGATTTCATCCTCGATCAGGGATTGTTGCCGCCCGCGCTGTTGCGCAAAGCCGTGACGGAAGCGTTCGTCCCGCGCGGCTAAGGCTGGAACGGCCGTTCGCCCCAGTTCCCTTCGAACACGAACTCTGAGACCGGTTTGCGGGTGCGCTCGCTCAATTCGCGCCCTTTCAACGGTTCTTCCAGAGTCTCCGGGTCGCCGGGATAACCGATCGCGAGCATCGCCACGGGTTCATATCCGTCCGGAATCGCGAAAACCTCCTTCGCTTTGGCTTTGTTGAAGCCCGCCATCTGATGGACGAACACGCCGTCGCGCAGGCCTTCGATGGTCAGGCTGGCGCTGGCCGCGCCCACATCGTGCATTGCGACGCCATTCGGCGAGTTGTTGTGGCTGAAGGTGGTCTTCAGAATCGAGAGCGCAAGTACCGGCGCGCGTTTTGCCCACGCATTGGGCGGAGCAAGAACGCTTGCCAGGCGATCGAACTGCTCGGGGTCTACTTGCCGGACGCCAACAATGTAGGTCCAGGGCTGCTCGTTGTAGCTTGACGCCGCCCACCGCGCGGCTTCAAACATCCGCAACAGCACGTCGTGCGGGACCGGACGATCGGCGAACGCGCGAGGGCTCCATCGCCGGATAAGTAGCTCATGAATCGGGTGACTAGCGGCAGCTGGTTTTTCCATGGGAGTCGGCTCTACGAGATGTGATGCGTTGCGGCAGGATCGTCGCGTCAGAAAATATGAAAAATTGAAAATTTCGATTGGACGACGGCACGCAATCACCGTAGAATCAGGAGATCATGTCTGCCCGCGTCGTTAGTGCGCCCTCCGAGTTCGCAGGGAATCAGGTAGCGCTTTTACATCGAATCAGCAGCTTAGTGAGTTCCGGAGTGGAGCTGGAGGCGATGCTCCGCGAGCTTGTCGACCTCATCCTTACGGTGACGGACGCCGATGCGTGCCTCGTCTATCTGCTCGACCCGCAGAGTGGCGAGATGGTGCTTCGGGCCTCGAATCTGCCGCACGCCGAAGAGATCGGCCGCCTGCGCCTGAAGATGGGCGAAGGCATCACCGGCTGGGTGGCGCAGCATCAGTCCGTAGTAGCGCTGGGCAAGAACGCGTCCGCGGATGCGCGGTTCAAATCGTTTGCCGGCCTGCCCGAAGACACTTTCGAGGCGTTCTTATCGGTTCCCCTTGTCGCGGGCGGCGAAGTGACCGGCGTCATCAATGTCCATCACAAAGCCCCGCATCCCCATACCAGCGATGAAGCGACGCTGGTCACTTTCATCGGCGAACAGATGGGTGGAGCGCTCGATAAAGCCCGTCTCGCGGAACACTCTCAGAATGCGGTGCGACGGATGGAAACACTTGCGGCAGTCGCTCAGACGATCAGCACCGAAGGTTACCTCGACCGGATTCTACAAGCCATCTCGGAGATGGTCGCGGAAACACTGGACGCCGCTATCTGCTCGGTGATGCTGGTCAATGAAGAGAAGCGCGAGCTGACCATCAGCGCCGCCCGCTGCTCCTCGCCCGATTACCTGCATCGCATGCCGCTCAAGATGGAAGATTCGCTGATCGCGCGCGTGGTGAAAGACGGCAAGCCGGCGGTGATTTCGGATATCCGCGACGATAAACAGTATCGCTATCCGGAGCTCGCTCGTAAGACGGGGCTGGTGTCGCTGCTTTCGGTTCCGCTGGTGTCGCGCGAGCGCGTGACGGGAACCATCAATATCTACACGCAGGAACGCCGCCACTTCACCGAAGAGGAGATCGGCTTCGTAAAGGTGGTGGCAAGCCAGGCGGCCACCGCGATCGACAATACGCGGCTGCTCGCGGAAACGCTCGAGATCAAGCGCCAGCTGGAGACGCGCAAAGTTGTGGAGCGCGCGAAGGGAATTCTGCAGCACAAGCACAAGTTGACCGAAGAAGAGGCGTATTTGCGGCTGCGCAATGAGAGCCGGCGTTTGCGCCGTCCCATGCGCGATCTCGCCGAAGCTGTAATCATGGCTGACGAGCTGAATCGTAAGGAAGGCGACGTCGCGATGCCCGGCTTGCCGCGGGAGTTTTCAGAAGAGCTGATGTAAGGGGAGTGGCCGGTCGTCCGCTTGGGCGGGAGTTCGGCGGCTGACCGGCGTCGACCGCGACACACCACGCCGGCATCGATTTCATACCGGATCTCTCTGACGTGGTTGAATCAGGTGGAGCGTGGGTTTGGTTCCGCATTCCAATCGCTCAAGCCGCCCGTTCGTCTGGACCGCGACAGCCAATTCCGTCCGTGCGAAGCTGGCCCGACCTTGTTCATCTGATATGCGATGCACACGACGGTACCCTATAACTCTTCAATGACTATATAGACACTGTAACGGGGCGTAGGTGTTACCCTGGACCGGTTGTGGAATCACGAACGCGACTACACACGGCCCAGTAGCTTGACAAAAATCCACAAACTGCACTGGGTGCCACGAACGCTAAGATAGTCCCGAATCGTTTCATTTGGGTTTCCTCAGTGGCGAGACTCGAACCGTACCGCTTGCGCCACGTCTTGTG
>NZ_CAJCHS010000342.1 GCF_903970205.1 Nevskia soli
CAGTTTCTGCTGGAAACTGACGACGGCCACGATGACTTCCCGCTTTCGCAATACGCGATAGATATGGACGTAGCCGGCGAAGGCCTGCTCGTCACTTACTGGACAGAGTAGTTAGCGGCCGGCGATCTGAGGGGGGCGGTAACTCGCATACTGGATGTCCGTCTCCCACACTTTTACTTCGTCGACTGCGGCTGCCGTTTCGGTCCGCAGACCGCGGTGGATCTCATCGAAGAAATACCGCGCGATATTCTCCGCGGAAGGGTTCACATCGTCGAACGGCGCGACCTCGTTCAGGAACTGATGGTCGAGCCGCTCAATCGCCCCGCGAAGCAGGCGCTTGAGTTCGACAAAGTCGACCAGCATCCCCGCATCATCCAGCTCCGGACCGCTCACTCGCACCTGCACGCGGTAGTTATGGCCATGCACGTTTTCACATTTGCCGTGATAGTTGCGGAGCGCATGAGCCGCGGCGAACGTCTGCTCGACGCTTACTTCAAACATTGAGAAAGGTTTCCACGTCTTTGAAATGGGTTGTAAACGCGTAGTCGGGCAGGGAATCGAAGAACACCTGGCCGTAACGCTGCTTCGTAATTCGATTATCCAGCAGGACCAAAACGCCGCGATCGCGAGCGGAGCGGATCAGGCGCCCGAAGCCCTGCTTCAAAGCGATCGCCGCTTGCGGAATCTGGTAGTCGTAAAACGGATTGCCGCCCGCATCGCGAATGGCTTTGACGCGCGCTTCCACCACGGGATCGCTTGGAACCGCGAACGGCAGGCGGTCGATAATCACGCAGCTGAGCTGTTCGCCGGGAACGTCGACGCCCTGCCAGAACGATGATGTTGCGAACAGGACGCAATTGGGAGTGTTCTGGAATTCTTCGAGTAACGCGCCGCGCGGTCCCGTCCCTTGAAGCAGCACCGGGTATTCGAGCGCTCGCGAGACACGCTCATGCGCCAGCCGCATCTGTCCATAGCTGGTGAAGAGCACGAAGGCGCGGCCCTGCGACGCGCGCAGGATGCGCACGATCTCATCGGCGGCGAGGGCCGGGAAGCCGGGCGTGCGCGGGTCCGGGAGTTGCTGCGGGACATACAGGAGCGCTTGTTTCGAGTAATCGAAGTGCCCGGGAACGATGAGGGACCGCGCGTTTTCGAGTCCGAGACGGCGTTCCGTGAACTCGAAACTTCCGGCAACCGCGAGCGTTGCGGAGGCAAGCACGACGGTCGGTACCGTATCGAATAAACGCTTCGTTAGAATCTGCGATACATCGATCGGCGTGGCCTGCAGGAAACAGCCGCGGCCGCGGCGCTCGATGTAGTAAACGAATTGCGGGTCATCGCTTTCCAGCAGGAATCGCAAGCTGTCGCGAAGTTCGTTCGCGCGGCGTATTAGGGGGGAAACTTCGGCCGGTGCGTCGTTGATCAACTTCAAGTGGGAGCTTAGAAGCTCCAGAGCCGCCAGCAGATCCAGATAGCGGCGCTGATTGGCCTCGACGAATGCCGCTCGCCCATGAAACGCCGCCCGGCCTTCTTCGTCCGGCAACAAGGAGAAGAAGTGGGCGGATTGCTCGTCCAGACGCTCGAGCACGCGGTCCAATTCCGCCGACCCGAACTCTCTCATGCGCGACATCACCGCCGTATCGCGGCGCAGTTCCTGAAACCGGTAATTGCTGACCTGAACCCCGAAATATTGACCGGCGATGTCTTCGATTTCGTGCGCTTCGTCGAAGATCACGGCCTGATATTCGGGAAGAATGCCGGCGAACTCATCGTTTTTCAACGCGAGGTCGGCGAAAAACAGATGGTGATTCACGATGATGATGTCGCTCTTGCCGGCTCTTTTGTACATCTCGGTGACGAAGCACCGATCGAACTGCGGGCACTTCTGACCGGCGCACAGATCGCGGCGTGCATCGACCTTCGACCACGCGGCGCTCTGCTCCGGTAAAGTGCGGATCTCGGCGCGGTCGCCATGCACCGTGGTCTTTTCCCACTCGCGGATGATCTGGAAATCCGCGACCTCTTCCCATCCGCTGAACACCGCCTGACCGGCATCGGACTCGTAGATCTTCTGCCGGCAGGCGTAGTTCGCGCGGCCCTTGAGATAGCAGACTTCGATGGGCTGCTGGATGTGGTCGCGCAGGAAAGGGATGTCTTTGAAGAAGAGCTGCTCCTGCAGGTTCTTGGTTCCCGTAGAGATGATCACGCGCTTGCCGGACTGGATGGCGGGGACGAGATAAGCGAGCGTCTTCCCCGTTCCCGTGCCGGCTTCGACGAGGAGATGCCGGCGGTCGAGCAGCGCGGATTCGACGGCTTCCGCCATCTCCACCTGGCCGCGCCGGAACTCGTAATTGGGATGCCATTGCGCCAGAGCTCCATAGGGTCCGAAGAAGCGGTGTGCGTGGGATTTCGGGGAGTCGGATTTGCGCACACGGCTGATAGCCACTAACCCGATGTTACTTTGAACTGATGCCTGAGGAGTTACCCACTGTCGTAATCGTAGGCAGACCGAACGTCGGTAAGTCGACGCTGTTCAATCGGATCACGGGCGAACGGCGGTCGATTGTCGGCGATGAGCCGGGCATCACGCGCGACCGCATTCACGGCATCGCGGAGCACGATGGGCGCCGCTTCGAGGTCATCGATACGGGCGGGATCGTGGTGAACGACGAGGAGTATATTCCGAGTCAGATTCTGAAACAGGCCCGCGTCGCTCTCGATCACGCTTCGCACATCATCTTTCTGGTCGACGGGCGAACGGAGATTGCGGCGCCGGATCGCGATCTCGCGCAGATGCTGCTCCGGCTGGGCAGGCCGGTGACCTTGGCGGTGAACAAGTCCGACACCATCAAGCAGGACGCGCTGATGCATGAGTTCTACCGGCTGGGGATCCGTTCGATGTATCCCGTGTCGGCGGAGCACGGGATCGGAGTGGACGAAATG
Source organism: Nevskia soli (assembly GCF_903970205.1). GTDB lineage: Bacteria > Acidobacteriota > Terriglobia > Bryobacterales > Bryobacteraceae > Bog-113. The sequence continues at coordinate 2,941 of NZ_CAJCHS010000342.1, forward strand.
CTCGATCATGTGACGCAGGGGTTCCCCGAAAGCGCGGCGCCGGAGCATCTCCCGCAAATCAAGGTCGCGATCATCGGACGGCCCAATGTAGGAAAGTCGACGCTGCTGAATGCGCTGACGGGGATTGACCGGTCGATCGTGTCGCCCATCGCAGGTACCACGCGCGACGCGGTCGATGAAACCGTCGTGCAGAACGGGATCGAGTACGTCTTCGTCGACACGGCCGGAATTCGGCGCAAGGGCAAGACGACGCTGATGGCCGAGAAACTGAGCGTCGTGATGGCTCGCCGTCATATACGGATGGCGCATATCGTTTTGGTGGTTCTGGATGCGACGGAGGGGGTGCTTAGTCTGGACGCGACCATCGCGGGCTACGCGCATGAGGGCGGCCGCGGCGTGATCTTAGTGGTGAATAAGTGGGACCTGATCGGCGAAGGAATGAAGCGGAAGTTCGAAGCGGACTTACGCGACGAGCTCAAGTTTCTGGAGTACGCGCCGGTCACGTTCGTATCGGCCAAGAGCGGCGACGGCGTGAAAGGTCTGTTTCGGATGATCCGCAAGGTAAACGACGCGGCGTCGCTGCGGGTGACTACCGGCGAGTTGAACCGCTTCCTGCAGGCTTTGGAGTTTGAGGAGCGGAAGATCCTGTACATTACTCAGGCCGGGGTTCGGCCGCCGACCTTTGTACTGTTCACTGACAAGAACACGCCCCTGCACTTCTCGCACGAGCGCTACATCGCGAACCAGATCCGCAAGCGCTTCGGGTTCGCGGGCACGCCGATCGTGGTGAAAACGCGTGCCCGCAATGCCGCCAAACGCGCCCGGACGCGGAAGAATGCGCGTTAGTTCTTCGGCGTGGTGGTACTGACTACATTGCTTTCCGGACCGCTCAGCCCGTCGGTGATGTAAGCCTTCACTTCGTAATAGTAGGTGGTTTGCGGTCGCGCGCGGGAATCGGTGTAAGTTGTCGTGGTAACTCCGGTGGCGATGTAGGTCATGTCGGTCGAGGAAGTACCTCTCGATATGGTGTACCCCGCGATGCCGTAATCCCCGTAGGAAGCGGTCCACGACAGCGACACGGAGTCGCTCGTCGTCGCGGTGACCTCAAGGTTGGAGGGCGCCGTGGGCGGAGTTGTGTTGACCGTTACCACGGCAAGAGCGTCGGAGAACGGCGAATAATTTCCGGAAGCGTCAAAAGCCTGCACCCGGTAATCGTAGGTAGCGCCCGGGGTTAATCCCGTGTCGACATAGCTCCAGGCGTTCACCTTCGCGATCGGCGTACCGTTCCGAAAGACAGCGTATCCAGCGACGCCGACGTTATCCGTGTCCGGCGTCCATGCTATTTGGTCCTCCGTCGAACCCGTCGCTGTCAAAGTGGGCGCCGCGGGAACGGCAGGCGGGGTTGTGTCGGGCGCGGAAAGCAGCAGCGATTCCAGAAAGGTTCCGGTTGAGGAATATCGACCGGCGTTCAAGGCCGTGTTGGCCGCCGTATAGGAGTCGGTGAGGACCTGGCTGCTGCTTAGGCTTCCATCCTCGGTGTAGCTTACGTAAGCGTTGAAGTAGTGCGACCAGAACGGGCTGATGAATGTGAATTCGTCGGCTTGCCCGAGGTCTTTCAGGGTCGCGAGGAACTGTTGATCTTCAGGAGCCCAAAATCCAAAGGGGTTCCGGGCTTCTATCGTCGGGTAAGTCAACACGCCTAACTCGTCGTTGGCGATTTTCCAGTCCCAGCATTCGCTCATGCCAACCTGCTTTCCGGCAGCGTGGGCCATCTGGGCCCCGGTGGCCGCGTTCTGCAGGTAATCGTTGTTGACTGGATAGAGGTGCATATCCAGGAAGTCGATCGGTTGAAGCAGGTAGTTTTGAATGTACTCAGTGTATTGACCGAGCCAGGTACCCGCGCCGGCTCCAATGGAAACATTGGTCACATTGCCCGATTTCAACGTGGTCAGAATCCATTTGAGGAGATTGGTGCTGCCGTTAAGAGTTCCGGCGTTCGTCTGACCGCTGTTGGTCGCCTCGGAATCAGGTTCGGTAAGAACGGTCATGTAATCCGGCTGGATGAGTTGCGCTATATTCAGCGCGTTGCCGGCGCGAGCGGCTAAATATTGCCGCCAGTTCAGAGACGCGTAGAATGACTCGTAGTCGCTGACCAGATTGCCGGTAAGTGCGCTCCCGACGGTAGTTTCGACGATCAGCTTCATGCCGCGGGAGTGGACATCCTGAACAAGCTGCTGATAAAACGAGACAAACTGCTGATAGAGAGTCGGGCTGGACGCGTAGAACGGCTCATACAAGATAGGCATGTCGATATGGACCGTCACGGCCTGAGCGCCCAGCGCCTGCAGCGAAACGAGTTCGGGCTCGACCGATAGAGTGTAGTAGTCGGTAGTCAGCAGGTTCGTATATTGATCGGACGAGGCCGCCAGTAGCTGCGGCGAAGTCATATAGGAATATGGCGCGCCATTCCATCCCGAGCGTACCTGCGAATCGAAGGTAGTGAGCTGGGTGTTTATGAGGGTGTAAATGGCCTGATATTCCGACGGAACGTTGTTCTGCGCGAACGCGCAGACGGCTGACACAAGGATACTAAATAACAAGCGACTCATTCGGGCGTAGGTGTCCTCTAGGTGTTAGTTAGCTGGAAAGAAAGTCTCTTTCCAGAAAACAACACATAAGTGCGCACTATAGAACTAAGTGCGCATGATTGGGTTTAGTGTGAATAACACCAATCCACCCAAAGAAGTTGCCTACCGCATTCGAATTTTGGCGGGAATGTTACGTTAATTTTTGGTTATGAAACGAAGGTTTTACAACCAACTTAGCCGCTCATGGCCGATAGGAATTCAGCGTTGGACCGGGTCTTGCCCAGTTTGTCCAACAGGAGTTCCATACTCTCCACCGGTGAGAGCGGATTGAGGACCTTGCGGAGGATCCAGACGCGGTTCAGTTCCTCGCGCGGCATCAGCAACTCTTCCTTACGGGTGCCGCTCTTGTTGATATCGATGGCCGGGAACACGCGCTTGTCGACCAGTTTGCGGTCGAGGTGGATTTCCATGTTGCCGGTGCCCTTGAACTCTTCGAAGATGACATCGTCCATACGGCTGCCGGTATCGATGAGCGCGGTTGCGATGATGGTCAGCGAGCCGCCTTCTTCGATGTTGCGAGCCGCGCCGAAGAAGCGCTTGGGGCGCTGCAGCGCGTTGGAATCGACGCCGCCGGAGAGTACCTTACCGGAGGGCGGAACGATGGTGTTGTAGGCGCGCGCGAGGCGGGTGATCGAATCGAGCAGGATCACGACGTCTTTCTTGTGCTCGATCAGGCGCTTGGCCTTCTCGATGACCATTTCGGCTACTTGCACGTGGCGCGTCGCCGGTTCGTCGAAGGTGGAAGCGATCACTTCGCCGCGCACGGAGCGCTGCATGTCCGTGACTTCTTCGGGGCGCTCGTCAATCAACAGAACGATCAACGTTACTTCGGGCTGATTGACGGTGATTGAATTGGCGATGCTCTGCAGCAGCATCGTCTTACCGGTGCGAGGCGGCGCCACGATAAGACCGCGCTGGCCGCGGCCGATCGGCGTCAGCAAGTCCATCACGCGGCCGGAGAAGCCGTCGCGAGTGGTTTCCAGCTTGAGCCGGGCGTTGGGATAGAGCGGCGTGAGGTTATCGAAGAAGATCTTATTGCGCGATTCCTCCGGCGGTTCGAAGTTGATGGCGTCGACCTTGATGAGCGCGAAGTAGCGCTCGCCTTCTTTCGGGGGCCGAATCTGGCCGCTGATGGTGTCGCCGGTTCGCAGATCGAAGCGGCGGATCTGGGACGGGGAGACGTACACGTCATCCGGGCCGGGAAGGTAGTTGTATTCCGGGGCGCGGAGGAAGCCGAAGCCGTCCGGGAGGCATTCGAGTACGCCTTCGGAGAAGATGAGCCCGCTCTTTTCAGCCTGGGTTTGCAGAATTTTGAAGATGAGTTCCTGCTTGCGGAGGCCCGCGCCGCCGGGAACCTGCAGGTCCTTGGCGACCTGGTTCAGCTTCAGAATGCTCATGTCCTTCAGTTCGACGAGATCGAGCGTCGGCGAGCCGGTTTTGCCTTGCTGCTGGGCGCCGCGGCTGCGACGCAGTCCCTGTTGATTGGGACCGGGACCCTGTTGGGTGATCGCCACGGTCGAGGCGGTTGGACCGCCTTCGGCAGGTGTTTCCGGCGCGCTTTCCACCGGAGCGGACGGCGGAGCGCCGTTGGTTTGCGGCGGCCGCTCATTCCCGTGACGTTCCGAGTTCTGATGATTGCGGTCGCGCCGTTCGTGATGATGCTTTTCACGGTCGCCGCCCTGGGCGCGAGCGGCCAGAGTGGTCTGACGCTGGCCTTCGCCACGATTCTGATGGGGCCGGTTCTCGGGTCGCGGCGAGCCGGACAGGGTGTCCGCACTGCTATTGGCGCTACCGATTTCCGGGGAGGTGCCGTCTGTTGCGGGGCCGGCCGTAGCCGAAACGTCACTTGTGTCAGGCCGGCCATCCGCCTGAGGCGCTTCCCTGGCGGGAATCTCCGGTGCAGTCTCTTGAGGCGGGAGGATTACATCTGTTGTGTTGTTGCTATCGCTTGCCAAATTTC
>NZ_CAJCHS010000343.1 GCF_903970205.1 Nevskia soli
CGAACCCGCATCCCGCACGCGCGCCGACATCAACCGCGCCAACGCCCAGCACTCCACCGGACCCCGCACTCCCGAAGGCAAAGCACGCGCCTCCATGAACGCCGTCAAACACGGTCTCTTCTCCGTCGAAGTCCTCCTCCCCGGTGAAGACCCCGCCGCCTTCGAATCGCTCCGCATCGAATACGCCAACGATTTCCACGCCGAAACCAGCCAGGAACTCTCGCTGGTTCAGGAGATCGTCGCCTGCCACTGGCGCATCCAGCACATCGTCGCTCGCGAGACCGCGCTAACCATCCTCAGCGCCGAGCAACAGCGCGCCACCGTCGAAAACATGTTCGAGGCCGACGAAGACACCCTCACCGCGCTCGCCCAGGCCGCCGGATTTCAGGCCAACGCACGCCTCTTCAATCAGCTCTCCACGGCGGAAGCGCGACTGCACCGCCGCGCCGCCTTGGCCGAAAACCAACTAACCGGCTTAGTTCAAAGCCGCCGGATGAGCGCCGTCATCCAACCCGTTGAAGTCCCCATGGAAAGCACGACGCAACCCGCCGCGTCTGGCTTCGTTCCGCCACATTCTTCCGAACTCAAATTCCCCAGCGACATGCCCGTCTTCACCGGCCCTCTTCAGAAGGAAAAACGCCGCCAGTGGCTCCGCAAGCACGGTTACAATCAGCTTGCCAAGGCGGCCTGAAAGCCAACCCTTCGGCGTGCTCGTCAAAGCCGCCCTCCTATAATTCCTGCATGTACACGCCTCAGGCTGGAATCTTCGCGCTTGGAACCTCCTCTCATGCGTACCTGGAATTCGACATTCTGGACGCGAAGAAATCGAAAGAATTCGCCTCCACGATCTCGTCGATCCATGAACCACGGACCACCACCGGAGGCGTCAACTTCGTCATCGGCTTTCGCCCCGAGCTCTGGCGCGATATTGCCCCAAACCACGCGCCCCCGGACGTGGAGGGATTTAACAACGCGATCCGGGGCGCGGAAGGATTCGACATGCCGGCTACGCAACATGATGCGCTGGTATGGCTGTCCGGCAGTGCTTATGACGTTATCTTCGACATGGCCCGCTCCGTCGTCCATGACGTCGCCGGCCAGGCTTCGCTAACGGAAGAGACCTCGAGTTGGCCTTACCGCCACGATCGCGATCTTACCGGCTTCATCGATGGCTCGGAGAATCCGACCCTGCTTGACGCTCCCGATGTGGCGCTCTTGCCCGAAGGAGTTCCCGGCGCTGGCGGCTCCGTCCTGCTCCTTCAAAAGTGGAAGCACAAGACAACGGAGTGGGAAGCTCTACCGGCGGATCATCAGGAGGGCATCATGGGACGCACCAAGCTAGACAGTATCGAACTCGAGAACAAGCCGCCCGACTCGCATGTCGCCCGCACCGATCAGGACGAGTTCGGGGAAATCTTTCGCCGCAACATGCCCTACGGAACCGTCGACAACCATGGCACCATGTTCGTCGGATTCAGCGCGGATCAGAAGCGGCTATCCAGAATGCTCGATAGTATGGCGGGCCTAATCACGGGCACGCGCGATGCACTTACGCGCTATACTCAGCCGTTGACCGGCTCTTACTACTTCGTACCTTCCGTCGAGAGCCTTCGCCGCTTGCGGTAAGTTCGAACAAGTGACCACCGCAATCCTCGCCGATCCCGTCAGCAAGCTTCACGACCCAGGCCAGGGACACCCCGAACAGCCGGCTCGCTTCGATGCCGCAATCCGCGGCCTTCCGCCTGACGCCCTCACGTCATTCGCCAGGCGCGAAGCGGTTCGGGCCGAACTGGCTCTGTGCCATACTGCCGATTACATCCGTCTGGTTGACCGCGAAGTTTCCGCCGGCTATCTGCAGCTTTCGACCGGCGACACGCAGGTCGGCCCGGATTCTCTGGAAGTCGCGCGCAGCGCAGTCGGCACGGTTCTCACCGCCGTCGATCTCGTCTGTTCCGCCGAGGCGTCAAATGCGTTCTGCGTCGTGCGGCCGCCCGGTCATCACGCCACCGCGAATCGAGGCATGGGTTTTTGTATCTTCAACAACATCGCGATCGCCGCGCGCTACGCGCAAGCCAGGCAAGGTATTCAGCGCGTTCTGATCGCCGATTGGGACGTCCACCATGGCAACGGTACGCAGGACATTTTCTATGAAGACGGCTCCGTGTTTTTCTTCAGTACGCACCAGTCGCCTTGGTACCCCGGAACAGGTCATCCTTTTGAGACCGGCGCCGGTCCCGGTCTTGGCACGACGCTGAATTGTCCGTTCCGCGCAGGCTCCGGAAGGAAAGAGATCCTCGGCGCTTTCGAGCAGAAACTTGTCCCCGCGATGGAAGAATTTCGGCCCGAACTGGTTCTCATCTCCGCGGGTTTTGACTCTCGGATAAACGATCCGCTGGGTAACTTCCTGCTGAGCGATCAGGACTTCACCGATCTCACACGCTTACTCGTACTTATTGCTACTAAATATGCCTCGGGACGCCTCGTTTCTGTTCTTGAAGGCGGCTACAATCTGAGTGGCTTAGAGCAAGCTGTGCGTGCTCATGTAAATGGTTTGGAGTCTACCTTGGAAACTTGTCGACCAATGACGCATGCGATATAGCTGCTTACCTTTACACTGATCGTTAAGGAGATCTTATGATTACACTTGCAGATGCGCGCCGGGTTATCGCCGCCGCCGAAAAGAAGGCCGAAGAGATCGGCCAGCCTATGAACATTGCCGTTGCCGATGCGGGCGGCAACCTGGTTGCCCACGTTCGCATGGACAAAGCGTGGATGGGGAGTATTGATATTTCCATCAAGAAAGCCTGGACCTCACGCGCTTTTGACATCGAGACCAAAGCGCTGGGCGAACATAGTCAATCCGGCGATCAGTTCTTCGGTATCCATGCCTCGAACAACGGCAAAGTCATGATCTTCGCGGGCGGTATCCCGCTCAAACGGGGCGACGAAGTGGTCGGCGCGATCGGAGTGAGCGGCGGCTCGGGCAAGCAGGATCACGCGGTGGCCGAAGCGGGCGCGGCGGCGTTTTGAGGCGCTTACCTGCGGCGGAGCAACCTGAGGATCACCAATTCCTCTCTGCTATCTTCGCTCGACGACCCAGGTCGTCATCGAGCGTTGTCCTTGAACCACCGTTGTCTTCAACGGGTCGAGCAATTCCCCGCCTAACTTGCTTGTTATTTTCATCAGTTGCGCCTCATCGACCAGATACCTTTCCGAGCCATCCGGCAATAAGTAACGACGCCCCGATAGACGCTCGATCTGTGACTCGATTCCGATGGACGAAGCAAGCCGGCAGAACAGCATCCCGCCGGGTTTCAGCACGCGCCAAGTGCCGCGGAGCATCGCATCGAAGTGTTCATCGTCACGCGCAAAGTGGAGGACCGCGTTACTCAGCACGACATCCGCGAAAGCTTCAGGAAACGGCATGGATTCGATTGCTCCAACGCGAAAGTTGCCCACCGGAAGGCTTGGCGCGAGTTGCTTCGCTAACTCACGGGTACTCTCGACGGCATCCGGATCCATATCTACCCCAAATACCTCATAACCGGCTTGCAGAAGGTACACAAGATTCCGCCCCGCCCCGCAGCCCGCGTCAAGGACCCGCATGCCAGGCTCGATGCGGCCGCGCAGCAGCTGATCGAACAGATAGATATCGATCGCGCCAAATTGCTCAGCCAGGGAGAACAAGTGATTCAAGACCCTTGCGCAAACCGGCTGCGGGCCAGGAGTTCGCGCGCCTGGTCCGCCAGCTTGCCGGACGTACTTTCCGCAGCGGATCGCAACAGATCGACACTAGCCGGGTTCGGTGAACCGCCGATGAGTATCAACAGATCGCGCTTCATCTCCTGGTCGATCAGACGATTCCAGAATGCTTCTATTAAAGGGAGTGCCCCGGGTTCACGGGTGGCGCACAGCGCGCCGGCGGCTTCCATCGCCAGGTCGCGGTTTGCGCTTTTAAGAAACTTACTTACAAAAGGCAAGTACTCACGCGGGAGCATATCGATCAAGGCGGAGAAACACTGCCCGGTGACCGCCGGTTCTTCATCGCCTGTCATGGCTTTCAATCGCAACAGCAAGGTACCTTCAATGGTCCCGAGCTGTCCCACCGCGCGAACCGCGTCTTGCCGGGCGGCCGCTTCGGGATCGGCAAGTAAGTCGACCAGATGAAGCAGCACCTCATGCGCCGGCAGTCCGCACGCGGTTAAAGCCAACGCGCACGTTCCGCGCAACGTCGCCGCCGTATCCTGATGCGAGCCCCAGACGGGCTCCATTTGGATGTGCTTGATTCCTCGAATAAACACTTCGGCATCCGAATGCTCCAGGTCCTTCAGCGACTTGGCGATCGCATTCTTCGCCCAGCACTGTGGATCGGTCTTTACCGGATCCTGCAGAAACCGATCGAACGCTTCGATCAGGTCCGGGTGTAGCGCCTCCAACAGACGTTCTCCGACGATGCGAGCCGCCTTGCCCGCGGCGTAGTTGTTCCGATCGCGCAGCGCTTTGCGAAGCGGCGGGACCGCTTCCGCCTCCGGCGCCGTTCGCAGGGCTTCGATCTGTTCCAGCTTGCGCTCGAAAGCCTGTTTGCTCAAGTTATGGCCAGAGAGCGTTTAGAATCGCAGCCAGGCGATACCCAGCCTTGGCAATCTGCATTTCGATTACCGGCATCGCTTCGCGTTCATAAGCATCGTCGATCTTAATGTGCAGGGCGGCCAAGCGAGCCTTCTCGGCATCGCAGTCCGGCGCAGGTTGCAACGCTTCAGGGCCCGGCTCCGGAGTCAGATCGCCGTAAGCCACCTGGTTTGCGAGTAAGTGGGTTTCCCAAGCCCACTTATCGAACTGCGGCGCATTCTTGGTCCACTCCGCGCGTTTCGAAGCGAAGCGCTGGTCGATATCCGACGCGAACTGCGCGACTGTTTCATGCCGCGCGGTCAATTCCCGCTCGATGATCAGCCCGTCCCAGGCTGCGTGTAAGTTAGCCGGTCCCGGCTGATCGAAGAACTGTACCGGCAGGCAGTTTCCGCCTACGTCGTTATTCGAGGTCGTATGAAGCGGCTGATGCAAATCGCCGGCGAAGTGGATTAGATAGCGCAGCGCCTTGGCCTTCTCGTCGCCGCTTTCGTCTTTATTTAAGAGTATGTCCACCGTGGACCGCAGCGCACTTACAACGCATCCGGGACGCGGCCCCCCGTTATGCGAAGGACCAACCGCTTCGCAATACTTTTCAGGATCGCCTTTCTTCAGGTTCATCGGGATGTTCATAAAGTGCCATGCGGCCGTCTGCTCCGTGTTCTTGGCGTCATCGGCCCAGGTAGACGCGATGGCCATCGCGTCCGCGGGAGAATCTTTGCAAGAAGGAGGTTCTACTACGGGACTGCCCTTCAGCAATCGCTCGACTTGGGCCCGGGCGTCCGGAGTTAGACGATTCTCCGCGATGAGCGCGACCGCTTCATGCCCTTCACACCACCAGGCGGACGCAGGCGATGTGTATCCGAGGACAATCCATGCGAGGACGACACGGCATTTCATATCGAACGACTGAGTCCGGCTCGAATCACTTACTACCCGTCACTGACTTTTCCACCAGATCTAAGCGAGTCTTCCATGGATCGGCTTCCACCATTGGACCCGTCTCCGCAAAGTTCAGTAACAGGTCCGCCTTCGGATCGTACTTCGGCCACTTAGGCAACCCGGCCGGAGCCGGATCTCCCGTCTTCGCGAACGCGACCCAGTAAGCGTTGGCGGCGCGCGCGGTACTCTCATCCGAGGCGGTCAGATCCTCTCCGTATCTTGCCTTCACGGTGTCGAACACAAACGGGATCTCCGTCGCATGCGGCGCGCCTTTCCACTCTTTACGCATCGATTCCGCCACATACGAGAACCGGTACTCGAACGCCGGCTGTCCGGCCAAAGTCATTTGTTGCACCACGAACCGCGCCGGTTCTACCATCATCTTGTCCATCGCGACCAAGGATCCGATGGCTTTCACATCCGTAGATCCGCTCGCGTTATACGCCGCGGCCGCCTTCTCACGATCAGCGCCGAAGGGCTGAAAGACGGCGTCCATCGTGTTCGCGAAGGAGAACCCGATGTCCGCGCTGTTGGCGCCCGCGATCACCGGCACCTTCATCTCATGGCCGGCGAGGATGGCTTCCTCGGGTGTCTCGACCACTAACTTGCCGTCGATCATCGGTCCGCTATAAATGGCCGTCTGCCCGAACATCGTGGCCATGTTTAAACCTTTCACGATCTGATCTTCGGGCAGCGCGCGCAGTTTCGCGAGAGCGTCCGCGCCAGTCCCCGTGATGCCGGCCTGTTTCGCAAAAGCCAGCCCGTTGTTCTCGCCTGACGGCTTGTCCGGGTCGGTCGCATGCACGGGGGGCATTAAGAAGACTCCGGAGCGGCCGCCGCCCGATTCGATGATGGCCTTCTGAAACAGTCCGTGCGCGAGCGGCGTGGTGAGCATGGTTAATACCGATCCGCCGCCGGCCGATTCGCCGAAGAGAGTCACTTTGCCCGGGTCACCTCCGAATGCGGCGATGTTGCGCTTAACCCACTGGAGCGCCGCGATCTGATCCATGAACGCGTAGTTACCGAGCAAACCGTCCGGATTCTCCGCCGTCAGCGCGGGATGCGCAAAGAAGCCGAACCTACCGACCCGGTAATTGAAGCTGACGAACACCACACCCTTCGCGGCGAACTGGGTTCCGTCATAAACCGCGGGCGAGCTGCCTCCATTTACATAACCGCCGCCGTAGATCCAAACCATGACTGGTAGCTTCGCCGAACCATGGGCCGCCGGTGTCCACACATTCACGAAGAGACAGTTCTCGCTGGGCTTAGTGCCTAGAGGCGCGGCATCGCTGGGAAAGGGTAACTGCGCGCAGTCGGCTCCGTACTGGGTCGCGTCGCGCACACCACTCCAATGCGCAACCGGCTGCGGAGGACGCCACCGATTCGCCCCGATGGGAGGCGCCGCGAACGGCACGCCTTTGAATGCAGTTACGTTTCCACTTACCGCGCCGCGGAGAGATCCGCTATCGATGCGAACGGTATCGGCGGACGCCGCAAAACAACTTATGGCACAGAGGAATGCGAAGATACTTTTCATTTATGCTCCCTCGGTACTTCGGCGGACTACTGCAGGGTAACGGCAACCGGCTTCGACGGAATCCCGTCTGCAATGACCCGGAGATCGCTCGCTCCCGCTTCCGCTCCCGTTGGTACATCGAAGTTGGTCGTAACCGTGGCCGTCGAATGTACCGGCATCGCGCTGTGGCCGTGGGTTCGCGCATAGAAAACGTGGCCGCTGGCAATGTTCGTGATCTGCACGATCGGATAGTTCTCCGCCATCTGCCCATCGTCGCCGTAGAACGAGCCCTGAGAGACGCCGTTCAGCAACACCCCGGACACAACGTAGGTATCGCCCCGGGTCAGCGTCGTCGGGACGCTTTCGATGCGCGGCCGCCACGCGGCCTTATAGGTTCCCGCGCTCGTGAACACTTCAATGTCGGTCGTGAAGTCGGTAAATAGGATCTCGCCGGTAGGCAGAATCAGGAAGCTACCTGCATAAGACGGCTCTTCGGCGGAAGTTGCGGTACCCACGACGGACGTAAGTGTCGTGCCGTTGAATTCGAAGAAGGATGACGGGGGATCATAGGTCTCGGACCCGACGGGGCTCGCCAGAACGAGCGCATTTCCGTTGATCTCCATGGTGCCGGGCGCGTCCGCCGTGCCTAACTGTTCGGTACGCTTGCCTTTCGTAATGGTGGGGAAGGTCGGTCCGGCAACCCAGGCGCCGGTTCCGCCCGTTGCCGGAGTGTAGACCGCCGTGTTGCCGGTGGCGCCTGACCAAAACACCGTGCCATTCGGCAGCAGAACGCCCGGGCCGATTTCGTGCGATCCGCCGTCGTTGCTCTGTGTGGCGTCGAGCTGAACCACGGTGCTGCCGGCGGTCACCCACTCGCCCTTCGATGCGAAGTATTGTTCGGAATTCGTAAGATTCGAAGGGTCATTGGTATCCACGGTTAGGACGGCTCCGTCCGGAAGGAGCGTCCAGCCTTCTTCGTTGTTGCCGTCCGCTTTGCCCGCCATCGAAGCGGCCTTCCAGGTCAGGGTGGTGGGTTCCAGGAAGGCTGCCTGACCGGTGAGCGAATCCGCCAGCATGAACGTTCCATTCGGCAGCACGACGCTCGATGCATCTCCGATGTTGGCCCATCCCGAAGGCGGCGCAACCGATGTCCATTTGTTCGCAACGGGATCGTAAATGGCGCCGAGGTTTACTTCGCCGCCGGCCTGCTCGTTGTATTCGCCGCCTTCGCAAATGACTCTACCGTCGGGAAGAACAGCGGACGCAAAGTATAACGGAGCATAGCCGGATGGCATGGAGGCGATCGTTGTCCAGGTTCCATTCACATAACTGCCGTTCACATCCGGCGTTAGTTTCGACCACAATCCGGTGCCGTAACCTTCGGAGTCAAGATGGTACACCATGATTGTTCCGTCGGTGAGCAGCAGGGAGACGCCCGCATTGAAGGTGGGTGTATTGGTTAGAGGCTGCCAGGTTTGCGCGTACGCCGCCAGAGGCAATAGCATCGCCGAAAGTATTGCTGCCGTGAGGCGTCGCTTCGAGTGAAATAACAAATGATTCTCCTATCTTGATGACGGGTGTGAGCCCGCCGCAAAAGGATACCCCTTCTGCGTGGCGCTCGTCAAATATCGAGGACCGCTGTTCTCAGGTTCGATGTTACACTGCGATCTTTGAAGCGTCGCGGTTTGACGCCAACGTAAGGACGGGACTACATGGCGAATCGCAGCGGGAGTGTCGGAAGTGCAATGGTCTGGATGTTCGCGCTGTCGATTCTTCTTTTCTGGCTGCCGGGCATCGGTCCGCTGATTGCCGGGTTCGTGGGAGGGCGCAAAGCAGGCAGCGTAGGCAACGCGATCCTGGCCGCCATTCTGCCTGGTCTTCTCTTCGGGATCGCGCTTTTCGCGATGGCGTCGCTGCTGGTCGGTCTTCCGCTGGTGGGCTTGGCTGCGGGACTCGGCGGAGTGGCGCTGGCGCTGATTCATGTGGGGCCGCTGCTGCTGGGGGCGATTTTGGGGGCGATACTGTAGCGCCGGCCGGAGCGGGGCGGAGGTGCGATCGGCACGTGATCCAGCGCTCCTACTAGCGGCTTCCTACGGAATGGGCTTCTTTTGAGCGGTCTTTTTTTACCAAACGAGAATTCGGCGGAAACTATTGCAGCGGTTCGGGTTAGCGATTTCCGATTTTCCGTTTTGTTACTGTTTTTTCGTTGATTTTCGGTCCGGTTGCGTGACCTTATTGACTTGGACATCATAGAGATCGGCTTCGACACGCATGCAATTGCGAACAGGGCGCGTTTTCGGGCTTGAAACAGAATCGATCATGGAATTGCACGTTATCAGCGCTGATGATCCGATTGAGGCCGGTGAGGCCGTTCTTTACGGCGTTGAAGGCGCGCGGTTTGGGATCGGGTTGGCCGTCTGCGAAGTCAGCGATTAGTCGGTCTCGCGTTGAAGAACGATGGTGAATGCCATGGTTGGAACTCTTGGTAAGTTGGATTTTGGAGATTGCCTCGACTTAGAGATAGCAGAGGGATAGGCGGAGTTTCGGGTAATTCGGGGATAAGTTGTTGAGGGCGTGGGAGATTTTAGGTAATGGAATCATGCGATCGTGGTGCGTGAGTAGCGCGACGGCCGCGTACAGGCAACATCGAAGCGGCTAGCCCGCGAGCTTCCTTCGTCCCGGTCGACTGAGCGCTTCGTTCTTCAAGGCTGCGTCGAGCAGCGTCTTGATGACGGCTTGCCGACTCACGTTGAGCCGGGCTGCGCGCTCGTCTAGTTCACGCAGCATACCGAGAGTAAGATCGACGTTGACGCGATGCACCGGGCGGCCCACGGTGAACTTGTTGGTGAAGTGGGCGGAGACATCCTCGCCGCGGGTTGCCTTGGCGGCGATTTCGTCGGCAGAGACTTTGGGTTTAGGTGTTTTCGGCATAGCTCGGTTCTTCTTCTTTCGTTGCTTTCCAGGCGGTTACCAAGTCGTAGTACTCGCCTTCCTCATCATTCCTGATCTCGAAGATCACCGAGCACAGGCGGCCATCGCACCACCCGATTGCACGATACTACTCGGGATCATCACTCTTATGGTCGACCAGATACGTCTGATCGAAGATCCGCTGCGCTTCCTTCAGGCTGAAGCGTGAGGCAGAATTCGGGCCCTGCCATCCGGCTCCACGCAGCAGTGCCGAAGTTGGGGCGCGTGGGGCATTTTCCAGTGTGGGCAGGCTATTATTCGCTTTCCACTAACGCTTTCAACCTCGCCAGCGCGGCGTCCCAATGCTTCGAAACGGTTTCCAAGTACAAGCTCAAGTCGTGAATCGGCTGCGGATCAAGCTCGAACAGGCTCTCCCGGCCGGCCCGGTGCGGATGCACGATCCGCACCTTCTCCAGCACGCGCAGGTGCTTGGTGACGGCTTGCCGCGTTAGTTTGGTCCCTTGGGTCAGGTCGGCGATCGAACAGCGCCGGCCTTTCGATAGCTTGCCGATTAATCGAAGGCGCGTCTCATCGCCCAGAGCGGCGAACAGGGTCGCCCGCGCGCGAAGGCCGCTACTTCTTACTGACATAAGCTTCGATACTCTCGAGTTGCTGCTCCCAGCCGCGGGTGTTCATGCGGAACACGTCCGCATAGCGCTCGGGCGGAAGCTTGTCGAAGCCGGATTCGGTCAGGACCAGCAGCGTACCTTTCGGGATCGCGGTCAGGCGGAATTCGACCAGGGTCGGCGTCTCCTGCGAGTAGTCTACTTTTGGATCGATCGCATAAGGGTGCCAGGTGTAGGAGAAGTAGGAAGTGGGCTGGATGGTTTGGACGACGATGTCCATGCGCAGGTGCTCGTATCCGGGGAACGTGATCTGGCCGCCGACCGGCTTGCCGGCGACGAAGGGTCCGTCCATCTTTACCTGAAACCATTCGCCGAACTGCCGGGAGTCGGTGATCGCCTCCCAGACGCGTGCGATGGGGGCGGCTAGCTCGATTCGCTTTTCGATTTGACTTTCTACGGTAGGTGACATGATGGGCAACCTCCGGGTTGCATATTTGGAGTATAGAACTAAGTTTGCTTGATATGCAACCGGGGGGTTGCTTGTTTCTTTTTTGGGGGGCCGTATCGCGTAACCGACCGCTCCGTGACCGTCGCGGCTCAGTAACAATATCCTATCGAGTAACAATATGCGGCTCAATAGAAATATGATAGCGAGGCGCGCGTTGTACGCGGTTAGGTTTCGAGGGTTTTGCGGGCTTTGCGGAACGCTTCGAGGGCGCGGTCGAGTTCCTCGCGGGTGTGCGTCGCGGTCACGATCGTCCGGACGCGCGCTTTGCCTTTGGGCACCGTGGGGAAACCGATGCCCGTCGCCAGCACGCCTTCATCGAACAAGGCCTGCGAGAAGCGGTAGGCGCGGTCCGCCTCCCCCACCAGCACGGGAACGATCGGTGTCTCGCTCAATCCCGTGTCGAAGCCTTCACGGTCCAGCGCTTCTTTCCAGTACTGGCGGTTCTTCCAGAGATTGTCGATGCGCTCCGGTTCCTGCTCGAGAATGTCGAAGGCGGCCAGACACGCGGCGGCGACGGCCGGCGGGTGCGAGGTCGAGAACAGAAACGGGCGCGCGCGATGGTAGAGGTATTCGATGAAGTCGCGCGTGCCGCACACGTAGCCGCCGAGAACGCCGATGGCTTTCGACAACGTCCCGACTTGAATGTCCACGCGCCCGTGCAGTCCGAAATGATCCACCGTGCCGCGGCCGTTGCGGCCCAACACGCCGGAGGAGTGCGCGTCGTCAACCATCATGATGGCGCCGTGTTTCTGGGCGGCGGCAGCGAGCTCGGGCAGCGGGCCGATGTCGCCGTCCATCGAGAAGACGCCGTCGGAGATGAGCAGCTTGCGGCCGGGCACATCGTCGAGCTCGGCGAGTTTTTGTTCGGCTGCGGCGTGATCCTTGTGCGGGAAGACGTGGATCTTGGCGCGGGAGAGGCGGCAGCCGTCGATGATGCTGGCGTGATTCAGCGCGTCGGAGATCACGTGATCCTCCGGCGTCAGGATGGCCGACACGGTGCCGGCATTGGCGGTGAAACCGGACTGGAACACGACGCACGCTTCCACATTCTTGAATTGAGCGATGCGTTCTTCGAGCTGCAGGTGCAGGGTCATGGTGCCCGAGATGGTGCGGACCGCGCCCGAGCCCGCGCCGTATTTCTTCGCGGCCGCGACCGAGGCTTCGATCAGTTTGGGATGCGTGCAGAGGCCGAGGTAATTGTTCGAAGCGAGATTGATCACTTCCTTGCCATCGAAGCGCGATTCCGCGGCGCTCGCCGATCCGAGCACGCGCAGGCGCTGGTAGGTGCCGGCGGCACGGAACTGGTCGAGTTGCTCGGTGAGATACGAGAGGGCGGGCATCGCCCCCATTCTAACGAGTGAACACGCGTTCGAAGATGGCGTCGACGTGGCGCAGCTGCCGGTCGAGCGAAAAGGCTTCGGCGATAGGTTCGGGCGAGAGGCGCGCGGGGATCTCCTTCGAAAAATGCCCCCCACATACACCGTTCCACCCGGATAGGGTCAACGCGGCCGACAGCGCAGGACCCTCCCTTTCGGTCGGGCTCGGAGTGGGGCTGTACGGTCCCTTTGGTTCTAACGAGTGAACACGCGTTCGAAGATGGCGTCGACGTGGCGCAGCTGCCGGTCGAGAGAAAAGGCTTCGGCGAGCTTCTCGGGCGAGAGGCGCGCGCGGATTTCGGGATCGGCTTCGATGGCGGCGCGGAAATCGCTTTCGCTCTCCCAGGCTTGCATGGCGTGCGCCTGCACCAGGCGGTAGGCGTCTTCGCGGAGCATGCCGGATGCGGCGAGATCGAGCAGGAGCTGGCCGGAGAACACCAGGCCGCGGGTCATCTCGAGGTTGCGGCGCATGCGCTCGGAGTAGACCAGCAGCGTGTCGATGAGGGTAGCCGTCTTGTCCAGCAGATAGTCGGTAAGGATGGTCGAATCGGGCAGGATGACGCGCTCGACGGAAGAGTGCGAGATGTCGCGCTCGTGCCAGAGCGCCATGTTTTCGAGGCCGGCGACAGAGTTGGAGCGGACCACGCGCGCGAGGCCGCAGATTTGCTCGCTAACCACCGGATTGCGCTTATGCGGCATGGCGGAGCTGCCCTTCTGGCCGCGCGCGAAGTATTCTTCGGCCTCGCGGACTTCGGTGCGCTGCAGATGCCGGACTTCGAGCGCAATCTTCTCGCAGAGGCCGGCGATGACCGCGAGCGTTGCCAGATAATACGCATGCCGGTCGCGCCCGATGACCTGCGTGGCGATGGGCGCGGGTTTCAGACCGAGGCGCGCGCAGATGCGCTCTTCCGCTTCGGGCGTGATATGCGCGAAGGTACCGACCGCGCCGGAGATCTTCCCCACGCGCAGCTCTTCGGCCGCGCGATCGAGACGTTCGAGATCGCGGCGCGCTTCGTCGAACCAGACGGCCAGCTTGAGGCCGAAGGTGATGGGCTCGGCATGCACGCCGTGGGTGCGGCCGATCTGCGGGGTGTGCTGGAACTCGTGCGCGCGGCGGTCGAGCCCGGCGGCGAGGCGTTCGATGCCGCCGCGGATTATAGCCGATGCTTGCCGGAGCTGCAGCGCCTGCGCGGTATCGACGACATCGTTCGAGGTCAGACCGTAGTGCAGCCACCGCGACGGCTCGCTCTGCCCGACGGCGGCCATCGATTCCGCGACCGCGGTGGTAAACGCGATGACGTCGTGTTTGACCTCGCGTTCGATGGCATGGACGCGGGCCGGATCGACGGATGCGTGCGCGCGCAACGCTGCGGCGGCGGCGGCGGGGACCACGCCCATTTCCGCCAGGGCTTCGGAAGCGGCGAGTTCCACTTCGAGCCATTGCCGGAATTTGTTTTCGTCGCTCCAGATGCGCCCCATCTCCGGGCGCGTGTAGCGTGCGATCAAAACGCGAAGACCTCGGTGGGGTGCGACTGTTCGGCGACGACAAGGCGGGCGGGGTGCGAGCGGCGCGCGAGGACGCTTTCGGCGCCCATCCGCACCAGTTCCGGATGGTTATTATGCTCGCTCAAGTGGCCCAGGATCAGCGTGCGGGTCCAGGGGTCGAGGTCGCTGGTCAGGAAATCGCACACCACGTCGTTCGAAAGATGGCCGCGCCGGCCCATCACCCGCTGTTTGACCGACCACGGGTAGGGACCCACTTTCAGCATCTCGATATCGTGATTCGATTCGAGGAGAAGGAGATCGACCTCGCGCAAGTGAAAGCGCAGCGAATCGGGAATATAGCCGAGATCGGTGGCGAGGCCGATGCGCACGCCTCCGGCGCGAAAACAGAAGCCGACCGGATCGCGCGCATCGTGCGGAATACTGAAACTCTGGACTGCGATGTCGCCGATGGTGAAACTCATTCCGGCCTGGAAGCACTGGAGCCGCGGCTCGGCTTCCTCCCAGTCGATTTCCGGCGCGGTCAAGCGCGTGCTGTAGACGGGGATGGTGAATTTGCGTTTGCGCAGCAGGCGCAGCAGTCCGCTGATGTGATCGGAATGTTCATGCGTGAGGAGGATGGCGTCGAGTTGTTCGCAGGATTCGCCGATCGAGGCCAGACGCTTCGAGAGTTCGCGAAGGCTCAGGCCGGCATCGATCAGGATGCGCGTGTGCGACGTGGCGAGCAGTGCGGCGTTGCCCGTGCTGCCGCTGGAGAGGACGCAGAATTTCACCATGCGCGGGTGCCGGAGGGGATGGCGTGCCGGGGGACGAGTGGGAACAGAGAGTCCAAGAAATGTTTTTAGCAGGTTTCGGGGGGGAATGCAATCGGTGGAGGTCCGGGAGGTGGTGGAGAAAGGTACGGGGCGGTTGCTGCAGGACGCGCAAAAGCACGCGTTTCCGGGACTTCATTAGCCGCGGATGAACAGGGAACCACGGGTAGGAGGCGGGATTAGTGCTCCGGGGGAATGGGCTCGGTGCTGACGCCTTTCTGCTGCAGATAGCGCTGGCGGCATTCCAGGATCGATTTGCGGGCCTCGCGCGGACCGGCCCATCCTTTCATCAGCGTGACCTTGCCTTCCAGTTCCTTGTAGATCGAGAAGAAGTGCTCGATCTCGCGGCGCGTGTGCGGGAAGATCTGGTCGAGCGTGTGGATCTGGTCGTAACGCGGGTTGCGCGTGGGAACGGCGAGTACCTTCTGATCGCGCTCGTCATTGTCGACCATATTCAGCAGGCCTACCGGGCGGACTTCGATCATCACGCCGGGGTAACTGGGGTTCTGGACGAGGACGAGCACGTCGAGCGGATCGTTATCATCCGCCAGCGTGCCGGGGATGAAGCCGTAGTCGCCGGGATAGTGGACCGGAGAGTAGAGCGTGCGGTCGAGGCGGAAGACGCCGAGCTTCCCGTCGTACTCGTACTTATTCGCGGAGTGTTGCGGGATCTCCACAATCATGCGCACGATTTCAGGGCAATCGGGGCCGGGATCGATATCGTACAGAAGCACCGGACTAGCGTATCAGAGTCGATATTCGACCGAAAGGAGATGCAGTCCTTTGGCGGGGGCGGAGTGGGGGAATTTGTGCGCGGAGCCCGGCTCGAGTAGAGCGCGGATCTGATCGTCGTCGATATTGCCTTTGCCGGCTTCCAGAAGACACGCGGTCAGGTTGCGCACCATGTGCTTGAGGAAACCGCTGCCGCGGATCCGGAAGCGCAGCAGCGCGTGGTCGATTTCGATCTGCGAGGAAAAGACCGTGCGGACTTTGGAGCGCGCTTCGGCATCGCGATCGTCGGCAGCGGCGAAGGCGGAGAAATCGTGCCGGCCTTCGAAGATGCGGGCGGTGGCGATCATGCGCGCGGTATCGAGCGGAAACGGGTGGTGATGGACATAGCGCCACAGCGGCGGCGGGCAAACCTCCGCGCGAAAGAGACGGTACTCATAGGTCTTGGCGACGGCGTCGAAGCGCGGGTGGAAATCCGGCGCGACTTCCGCGGCTTCGAGAATGCGGATGGTGGGCGGGAGCAGGCGGTTGAGGGCGCGCCGCAGGTTCTCGACGGGGATTGGGTTGGTCAGCGAGAACGCGGCGACCTGCGCTTCGGCGTGAACTCCGGCGTCGGTGCGGCCGGAACCGTGAACGACGACCGGCTCGCCTTCGATGGCGTGCACGGCTTCTTCGATCGCGCCCTGAATCGTGCGCCGATCGGGTTGCACCTGCCATCCGTGAAAATCGGCGCCGTCATAAGCGACGGTTACGCGAATGCGGCGTGCGGCATCGGGAGGCGTTTCCTTTTTGCTCGGTGCAAGAGTCTGCGCAAGCGGGGCCGGCTGCCTATCGGCCGGAATTTCAGTGGGTTTCACTTTGGCTAATCGATTGCTTGGTTTTTAGCGTGCATCAAGATTATCAGGCTCGAATCGAAGTTGACCTTCTTTACTAACCCCCTGAACCGACCCCTCTGCTCACCTCAATATCCCCTGATCCACCTCAAAATTCGTCAACTAAACTTCGGGCCTGATTCTTAACGAATCGGGCCTTTGTTTTTGGCC
>NZ_CAJCHS010000344.1 GCF_903970205.1 Nevskia soli
AGGCCAACAAGGGCGAGTTCATTGAGGAAGAAGAGATGGACGCACGCTTAGAGCAGATGTTGCGCTCGTGAAGCATGCGCATCCGCTGGACGCCGGCCGCCGCAGCGGACTTGCAGGGCATTAGCGATTACCTTAAAGATCGCCATCCGCATTATCGAGATACTACCTTGCGTAATTTGTATCGGGCGATCACGGGCTTGAAACGGTCGCCGCGCCGCGGCCGACCGGGAGGTGAGCCAGGAACCCGCGAGATACTGTTTCCCCCGATGCCTTATGTCGCCGTGTATCGCGTCGGCGATGAGGCAATCGAAGTCTTGCGAATCTATCACGCCGCGCAGGATCGGCCTTGATGCCTTACTGCGACGAGCTTTTCGATAGTGCTGCTCAATTAGGTACTTCCGTTCAGCCCGCCGTCAAAGGCATTTGAAGATTGAATTTCCGCAGCACCAGCTCCATTATGTTCGTTCGGGGACACGGGTAACAGAGCCGCGACGGTGACGGAGCGGTAACGGCCCGGAAATCCAGCGTAATTAGTCAGGGCTGCTGCCATCATCTTCTTCTTCGTTGAACAGACCGGAGTTACCGGATAAGGTCGCTTGCGGCTTCGGCGGAAGATAGTCGCGGCCTAGGTTCAACCGGAGCGGCCCGTGCATCGAGCCGTCGGGCCAGGAACTGGTCTGCGTGCGTGCCGCGTTCTGAGCCAGCCAGTCACACCGGTTGTTATCTTCATGCGCGGCGTGACCCTTGGCCCACACCCAGTTTGTTCTGTGAATTCCAACTAGCTCGTCCAATTCGATCCAAAGGTCGACGTTGCGAACGGGGTGGGACTTCTTCCACCAGTGGCGCCGTTTCCAGTGCACGACCCACACGGTGATTCCTCGCAGAACGTACTCGGAATCCGTTGTAACCTCCACTTCGCACGGCTCTTTGAACGCGAGAAGGCCTTGGATCGCCGCCATCAGTTCCATTCGGTTGTTAGTGGTACCGGGGTCGTAACCGAAAAGCTCCTTCTTGACCGCGCCGAATCGTAGAATGCAAGCCCAGCCACCCGGACCAGGATTGCCCAGGCACGATCCGTCTGTGATTAAAGAAGCCTTTTTCATCTTAGGCTAGCCGGAGGTTGTAGTAACCGCTCCGTCGCCGTCACGGCTCGGTAACTAAGAACGTGTTGTGGCACGGACCGTTTAAATTGCAAGTCCGAAAAAGGATAAGATTTCCCGGCGTCCGCGAGTAGTTAGAGAAAGCGCCCGAGTATCAAGCTCCTGACTTACCCATCTTCTCTTAAGTGCAGCGGATAAGATCGCGGCGCCAAGCGCCCCGCCGATATGGGGGCGCCGTTCACTCCAGTCCAGACATGCGCATGCGAATCGACGCCGCCGGCTTCGGGTCTGTTCGATATCGATACCGAAGCTTTCAAATCCGGTCGATCCCGCTGCCGTCAGATCGTAGGTTTTCGTCAGCCATCGCAGTTCGTGGAAACGATCGTGAAGCATAACTCCAAGTGTCCCGGCTATGTGGTCATAACAAGTGCGGGCGGCGCATAACGGGCGGGGTGCGCTGGATACAAACGGCTTATAGGGAACACCGGCCAGAACTCTTAGTCCTTCAAGAACGCTCGCGACGTCCGGCCCGGTCAGACTATGGTAGCGGCGCTTGCCTTGTACAAGGATCGTTATAAGATGCTCTTCTTCTAACCGCTTCAAATGCGCGCTGGCCGTTGACGCACTCACGTCCGCCACGATGGCCAGTTCGGTACTGGTCCGGGCGCGACCATCCATCAGGGAATATAGAATGCGGGCTCGCGCCGGCTCACCGATCGCCGCGGCTATACCGGAAACGGCTGCGTCACTCTCGTAGCTATCTTTCATACTTCGCTCGTAAACGAAGTATGGCATGTTCAGTCGTACTTCTCGTACACGATCTGCTTCCGATCGAAACCAAGCTCGCGCAGGCGGCCGCGAACATCGTCAACCATCTCTTTGAGGCCGCAGATATAGATCACAAAATCGCGGCGCTCACCGATCGCGTCCAGAACGTGCTGTTGCACGCGGCCATTGCGTCCCATCCAGACATCTGTCGGACGCGTCAGGGTAGGAAGAAAGCTGAAGTTCGCATGGGCGCGCGCGAGATCCTCAAATTCGTCCCGATACAGTAAGCCATGCTCGTGCCGTACGCCGAAGATCAACTTATACTCATGCGCGGGATCTTCGGCAAGCCGCTGTAGCAACATGCCGCGGAACGGTGCGATTCCGGTGCCCGTTGCGACGCAAATGGTGTGCGCGGGCTGGCGAAAAATGAATCCGCCATACGGGCCTTTGGCTTCGATTTCGTCCCCCGGCTGCATGGCGAAGAGCAGCGGGCTCATGAAGCCTTCCTCGACTAAATTGAGGCAGAACTCGACGCGGTTGGCTTGCGGGACGGAGGCGATCGAATACGCGCGGGTGATCGGCTTGCCGTTGATTTCGGCAGTGAGCGAAATGAACTGGCCCGGCACGAATCCGAACGTCTCGACATCCGCGATTTCGAACACGAAATTCCGCGTGTTGGGAGCGAGCTCACGAGAACTAAGGAGGCGAGCCCGGTGCGCGGCGTGGGCCCCGGGAGTCATGGCGCGGGCGCCTCGCGGGCACGGTCCACCAGGATGGCGCTCAGCGCGGGATGGCCGTCGAGCGGTGGAGCGACGCGAATCGATAGCCCGGGGTACTTCTGGCGCGCGATGTCCACCAGTTCCGGAAGATCGCGCTGCAGGTGCAAGCCCAGCGTCAGGAAGTAAGGAACCACCACGACGTCGTCCGCGCCGCGTGAGGCAACCGCGGCGATCGCGTCGGGCAGCAGGGGACGGCCGCCATCCAGAAACGCCGTCTCATACAATGCAAAGCCGCCATCGGCGGAAGCCTGCGCGGCGACCGCGCGAACCGCGTCATTGGCGGATTCCACGGAAGACCCGTGGGCGAAGATGACGTATCCGGTCATGCGGGATGCACCGCGTCATTCGCCGCGGGATGCACCGCGTCCTGCAAGGCCGATTTCACGTCCGTGTAGCGGAATTCGTAGCCGCTTTTCAGAGTCGCCTCGGGCAGCACTTTCTGGCTTCCCAGGAGCACTTCACTCATCTCGCCGAACATCATCTTGAGCGCGAACTCAGGTACGGTCATTTTAGTAGGCTCTCCCATCACTTGCCCCAACGCCTCGGTCAGGGCCTCATTGCGGGCGGGATGCGGCGCGGTCCCGTTCAATACTCCGGAAACCTCGTTCTCCACGGCGAACTTATAGATGCCGACACTATCGCTCATGTGAATCCAAGGCATCCATTGCTTGCCCGATCCCAGTTTGCCGCCCATCTTACTCTTGAACGCGGACACGAGGCGATCCACCGCTCCGCCGCCCGAACCGAGCACGACGCCGGTCCGAATCTTGACGACGCGAAGTCCGATCTCCATGGCGCGATCCGCCGCGCGCTCCCATTCCTGGCAAACTCCCGCCAGAAAGCTGTCGCCCGGTGCGGACGTTTCCACCAGTTCTTCTTCGCCTCGATCCCCGTAATAGCCGGTGGCGGATGAGCAAACCAGAACGCGCGGCTTGTGCGCTGCCGCGCTGATGCCGTCGATCAGATGGCCTACGCCCTTCACGCGGCTATCGCGGATTTTCTTCTTCAGCTCGTCGTTCCATCTCTTGGCAACGCTCTCCCCCGAGAGATACACGACAGCGTCCACGCCGTCGAGACTTCCCTCAGGCGGAATGCCCGACACAGGGTCCCACTTCAGGCTTCCATCCTGACCCGAGCGGCTCCACACGCGCACGGTGTGACCCGCCGCTTCGAGGGCGGGCCGCAATCGCGATCCGATAAAACCGGTACCGCCGCTAACGACGATGTTCATCTTTCAACTGTAGCGAGCGACAGGGGATCAGTTCCCCTCGCAGCGATGGCGTTGATCTGTTCGATGTACGCCTTGGTGTCGGTTTTGCGTTCCATGCCGCCGATCGAGAGATAGCGCAGCACGCCGAAGATGGGCCGCTGGAACCACGGACGGTCGTGCAGCCCAAAGCACCAGAGGATATTTGTGTAGGTGTTCGGATCGCGGCCGTCGAGCGCATAGCGGTCATGCAGGTGGATCATCAGCTGGAGCGCGTCCGCGTACGTCCGCGTCCATTCGATGATTTTCTTACCCCAGTACATGCGATAGTAGCCGTGCATTTTGCCGCGCAGCAGCAGTTCCTTTTGCGTGGCGTTCCACAGCGCGTCGTAGGTTTGCGCTTGCTCGAGTTGTTGGGGTGAATAGACCGGATCCCGCTCGTCCCTGGCGTGCTCACGCATCGTTTTCCGGGCCCATTCGGGAAGGTCGCCGAAGCCTTCAAGGTCCGTCGCAAAGCGCGCGTAGTTGAAGGCGAGCTCGCGGCGGACGATCAGCTCTTCGAGGAATGCATCGGCGTTGAGGCGGTGGGCGCGCGCGTATTCCCTGGTTTGCAAAGCAATCTCAAGGGATGAGATTTGCCCGAAATGCAGATAGGGGCTGAGATTGGATGTCGCATTCGTGCTCGGTTCGTTGCGCGCGTCCGCGTAGTCTTTGAGGTGCTGGGTCAGGAAGAGGCGCAACCGCGCGCTGGCCGAATCGCTCCCGCCGCGAAAGGCGGTCGAAGGCGGAACGCTGTGGTCAACCTCGCAGGAGGCTACCAGTTCAGCGATATTCCCTGGCGTCACCTTGACATGGAAGTCCGGGGGTTTGCCGCGCCAGGCCCGCTTCGGCTTTAGCTCGGGCGCGGGATGCAGGAACTCGGGCAGCAGCTTGGTGATTTTGGGACGAATGGTATAGGCCGCGTATTCATGTTTCTGGAATCGGTTCATCGGGACAATGCAGCTTGAGTCGACCGTGAAGAAAGCGCGGTTGATCCTGGCGGGGACGCGCGCGTTATGCTCGGCTGCGATGAACGTCGGGTAATCATCGGTGACCACGGCGGCAGCGCGTTCGGACAGGCGGTAGACGATGTCGTTGGCGTCCGAGCGCTTGCGGCGAAGATAGAAAGCATAGCCGATCCCGCGCTCCTTCAGCGCTTTCCCGGTTCCGGGTACCGCTTCGATGACAAACGTGTGCAGACGATCGTTCGCCTGCCGGTACGTGCATGTAAGTCCCTCGTAAAACAAGACGGGCAGGTCCAGCTGGTTTGCTAGTTCAATTGCATAATCCAGGGCGTGATTGAAGTGCGCCCGCCGGTTCATTTGGGACCAGTAGAGAACGTAATCGGCTTTCTCGTTCAACGGAACGTCATTCTGTTTGACCACCCTGTCGTTTTCGACCTGCGCATCGCTTACCATTTCAGAACCCAAACCATTGATAGACTGAGCCTTTCATGCTGAATTCGAAGACGCTACGAAGCGTCGTGCTGGCGGTGATCGCCGGATGTACGTGCGCCGCGGGTTCAGACAGCGCTTCAGATACCGCTTTAGACACTGCGCAAACGGCTTCCCTCTCTCGCGACGCGCGGCCTACCACACCCAGCCACGAAACGCTGGATTACGCGGTCGAATGGCGGCTGATCAACGCCGGGCACGCCAAGGTGGACTGGTATGAATCGCCCGCACTGAAGAGCGGCTGGGAAGCTAAGCTTCACATTCAATCCGTTGGCCTGGTGTCGCGATTGTTCTACGTGTCGGACGATTACACGACGCAGATGACGGGCGGCCTGTGCGCCACCAGCACCTATATGGCGGCGCGCGAGGGCAGCCGCAGCCGGGACACGAAAGTCACTTACGATGCTAACTCCAAGCGCGCCGACTACTTCGAGAAAGACCTGAAGAGTAACGCGGTTTTGAAGAAACAAATCGATATTCCGCCGTGCGTTCACGATATTATCGGCGCGCTATACGCCTTGCGTTCCATGAATCTGGAGCCGGGAAAAACCACCACCATTCCTGTCGCGAACGGTAAGAAGAGCGTGTCTCTTAAAATCGAGGCCAAAGCTCGCGAGGAGATCAAGGTTCCGTCCGGCACGCAGAAGACGATCCGCTACGAAGTTTTTGCGTTCGACAATCAGCTTTATAACCGGCCGGGCCATCTGCATATCTGGTTGACAGATGACGCCCGGCACCTTCCGGTGCAAATTCAAATCCGCCTGCAATTTACCATCGGCACGATCACGCTGCGGCTTGAGAAGGAAACGCATTCGTGAAACCGGCGTTTGCGCTCCTCGCGGCGACCGCGCTGGCTTCCATAACCGCGTTGGCTTCCATACAGGATGCGGTTCTGTCGCCGGATGATGCTCTGAAGCTCTTCACGAACATCGAGCAGCTGATGGAATCGACCGCCGCTTCGATTGCGGATCTGCACGTGGCGACTGCCTCGCTGCTCGCCACGACGAAAAACACGCTCACCGCTTTGCAAAGGCAGCGCACGAACGCCCCGCTGACCGCCCAGCTCGTACGCGAGACTCGCGAGTTTCTGGCGATCGCGGATGCCACCCCGAAACCGTATCCGTTCGAACCGGCGTCGCAACAGCAGTTCGCCGAGCTTCGTTCCGACTTCGCGCGCCTGGAAGCGCACTTCACTGGCTTGATCGCGGCCAAGGAGGCCCAGCTAGGCGCGCCCGACCCGGATGACGTGAGGCGCTATGCCGACGAAAACGCCCGGATGTCGGCGCCCGGCGTGAACCCGCGGGTCGTCTTCATGGGCGACTCCATTACCGACTTCTGGCATCTGAACGAGTACTTCACCGGACGCGATTTCGTAAACCGGGGCATCAGCGGGCAGATCACAAGCCAGATGCTGGCGCGCATGAAGACGGACGTAATCGACCTGCATCCGCGCGCCCTTCTGATCCTGGCGGGGACCAACGACATCGCGCGCGGAACGCCGATCGACATTATCGAGGACGACCTGATCCTGATGGCCGAACTGGCCCGCGAACACCAGATCAAAGTGCTGATCGCTTCCGTGCTGCCGGTGAGTGAAGCGCGGACGGAACGGCCGATCCAAACCATCCAGCAGCTGAATAGCTGGATCGAGCAGTACTGCAAGCAGACCGGCGCAACTTACGTGGATTATTCCGCGAAGCTGCGCGGGCCCGGCGGCTACCTGCAAGGCGATCTGGCGGATGACGGGCTGCATCCGAACTCGCAGGGTTACCGGCTGATGGCGCCCGTCGCGATCAGCGCGATCGATGGCGCGCTGGGCCGCAGCACCACACCTGTGGAGACCGAGCGCCGCCGCCGGGTACATGTGTTTTAGCCGTAACGCTGCCGGACTTTCAAACGCCTAAAATAAGAATGATGTCCCGATTTATCAGCGTGATGTTGGCGCTCTGCAGCGTGCTCTTCGTCAACCAGCTGCCGGCCGATCAAACGATGACCGTGAAGCAGCTCGAGGAATTCGTTCGTTCCTCCGTGAAGCAGAAGTTCGGCGATAAAGAGGTCGCTCAATATCTGGCGCACATGAAGCTGACGGAGAAGCTGGATCAGGATACGATCGAGACGCTGGAAGGCCAGGGCGCCGGCCCGAAGACGGTGGCCGCGCTGAAGAGCCTGGCGACGGCATCCGCGAGTCTCACGCCGCCTCCGCAACCGGCCAGCGCTGCCGCCGCCGCGAAACCCGCGGGTCCTGTGGGCGGTCCCCCGCCCTCGTATGAAGAAGAGCAGCAGATCATCCGCGATATGAGCGACTACGCGATGAATTACACCAGCCGCCTGCCGGACTTTCTGTGCTCGCAAGTGACGCGCCGCTACCAGGACCCGCGGCATCGCGATTCCTGGATCACCGACAGTACGGTGATCACCAAAGTTTCCTACGTGGAAGGCCACGAGAATTACGAAGTGAAGCTGGTCAATAATACGTTGGTTTCGAATAAGTCGCTGGAGCAGTTAGATGGGGCGATTTCGACCGGAGAGTTCGGCAGCATGATGCGCGAGATCTTCGATCCCAATTCAGAAGCGGAATTTCACTTTGAGCGCTGGGGTAAGCTCCGCGGCAATATTACTTACGTGTTCACCTATGCGATTGACCAGGAACACTCGAAGTTCTCGATCGACTGGGCTCACAAGGAACGAGTGGTCACAGCTTACAAAGGCGAGATTCACGTCGATAAGAAGACACACACAATTTCACGAATTACTTCCGAAGCGGTGAATATTCCGCCTTCGTTCCCGGTGCGTTCCGCGACAACGATTGTGGACTACGACAGTGCGCAGGTCGGCACGGGAAGTTATATTCTTCCGCTGAAGGCCGAGATGCACATGAGCGATGCCGAGGTCGCGATGAAGAACGTGACGGAGTTCCGATCCTATCGTAAGTTCAGCGCGGATTCCGCGATTAGTTACGACGTGGACGACAAAGCGCTCGATGATGCGAAGACTAAGGAAGAAACGCCGCCTACTCCGGCCGCTCCGAAGTAAAGTGCTCTAGGCTGGCATTGACGCCAAGCGGAAAAGACGCGAAAGGCGGGAAGAGGGGACAGAAACGCGCGTGAAGGTCCGGGACGGAGATGATTCTGCTCTCAGTGCTCGGGAGCATCAGGCGGCGGCCATCCTCAGACCTCTTACGCCAGGGTCCGAACTCATACGTAAGTTGATCTCATAAACCTTGCAGCCACTGCGGCAACTCTACAGCGCGGTGTACAACTATTCCATTCCGCGCGGTCAGTACGAGTTCGTGGGCCTCGCCGGAGTTGTCGTAAACCTTGGCGACATCAACTTTGGGGATTGCGAGTTTCAGGTTAGCGAGGCTCCGGGAGTATCTGCGCCGTACATCTACATCTGGAATGAAGTGTCCTCCGTGTTGGGCCCGCGAGCGTACACGCACAATGTTTTCCTCGGGAGTATCGAGCGCGACGAAGATGAGGTGAGTCTCGTAACCTCGCGAGCGGGCATCGTCAATCAGAGCAATGCTGGCGTGGCTCGAAAGGGTTGTTTCCACCGCGAAGCTCTCGCCATGCATGAAATACTCTTCAATACGCCTCAACACTTCTCTTCCGGCCGCGATGGCGACGCTTTGCGGGTTCGAGGGATTCATCTCGCGCGCAACCGCATCCGGGTCGACCAGCAGGCCGCGCCCGCGGAGTTCCACGGATTCGGTGAGCGTCGACTTACCCGATCCGTTTGGCCCCGCGACCAATGTCAGGGTTGGCAACGTTACCTAGGCCGCGGCCGCAGTCAATTCACGAATAACTTCGTAGTTGCTTCCGGAAGGAGCGCCGGGGATCCAGCGGATTTCGAACTTTCGACCATCCGGTTGCTGCATCACATATAAACCGTCATGGTCGCGGTAGAACACAGGTAATCCCGCCGCAAGCGTCGCCAGGAAAGCGCGGTGTCCGGCCTGCCGGACCGCCTCGTCGAACTCGTCGCTCATGATGTCGTAGATCATAACTCTAGCCTAGCTCTTTTTCGGCGCGGTTTTATGAGTGGGTGTAGCGGTCGCCGGAGCCGGTCCAACGCGTCGAATCACAACACTCGTGATCACTACCGGCGTATCGGGTTTGTCGTTCGAATCGCGGGGAACCTGCGTGATCTTCGTGACCACGTCCTGACCCGTCACCACTTGCCCGAAAATCGTATGCTTGCCGTTCAGGTAAGTCGGCATGCCATCGGTGATGAAGAATTGCGTCGCGCCGGTGTGCGGCTGGCCGGTGTTGGCCATGGCAAGGCGGCCGTTTTGCTCGAAGGTCAGGCTGGGATCGAACTCGTCGGGGATCGTCGCCACGCCGCCGTTGCCCATTCCCGTGCCGGTCGGGTCGCCGCCCTGAATCATGAAGCCCGGAATCACGCGATGAAAGGTGATTCCGTTATAGTACGGACGCATCACCTGCTTGCCCGTCTTCGGATCGGTCCAAGGCTTCTTGCCGGTCGCCAGTGCAACGAAGTTCTTGACGGTAATCGGCGCTTCCTTCTCGAACAGTTTGCAAACGATGCGGCCCTGGGTGGTGTTGAAGGCGGCGTACAGACCCGGTTCCGAGGGGAATGTCTGGGTTGGATCCACCGGCGCCGCAGCCCGGTGCGCCGCGCCCGTTTTGGTCGAGGATTTGGTCGAAGTCGAGCTAGATTGCGCGAAGGCAAGCGTAGAAACAAGAAGAAAGAGAGATAGCTTACGCATAAGTGATCGGAACTAGCATTATACTGTTCGTCTATGAAGCTTCGGGTTCCGGCGCTAGTCATGCTAGCGGCTGTCGTGTGGGCCGCTCCGGCCGTCAACGTGGCCGGAAAATGGACCGGCACGATCGACGTTCATGACGCGGGTAGCGGCGCGGACATTCCGACACCTGTCTCGGTCGAGTTCGCCGTATCCGACGCAGGCGCGATCACCGGAAGTATTGGGCGCGAAGGCGAGCCTTCGGTCCCTATTCAAAAGGCGAAAGTGGCCGGCGATCTACTGACCTTTGAGGCGGCGAACGAAGAAACGAACGGACCGATGGTGTTTACGCTGCACGTTGCCGGCGACCAACTTTCGGGTGAGATGAAAGGCTCGATCGACGTCCAGCCGATTACAGCGAAAGTCACGCTGACGCGGCAGCACTAACGACTTACTTCTTTAGCTCCGCCTGCAACTGCAGGTACACCGTCTCCTCAAAGGTGCGCTTGATGCGCTCCGCGGTCAACGTCTCGCCGGTGTGCGGCAAATCGCCCTTCTCGCAACGGGCGAGCAACGCGCGGGCTTCGGCATCGTCCGGCACGCGTGCCAGCACTTCCCGAAAGCTCTTGGCCGCATCGGCAACCTGACCGGCTTTCCACTGCGCGTACCCGAGGTTGAACCAGTAATCGGGATCGGCCTGATCGCCTTCCAGCGCCTTCTTGAAGTTCTCGATGGCTTCCGGCCGATTGGTACGAAGCTGCGCCGCGCCCAGATCGTTAAACACTTCGTTGAGCGGCACTTCGGCGGCGACGGCTTGCAGCACTTTCACCGCGTCGTCCATTTCGTTGTTGTAGTAACGGCAAAGCCCCAGCAGGAATTGCGCTTCGTGGAAATGGGAATCGGAGGGCGCCACCTTCCGGAACCAGTCAATCGCGGTCTTATAGCTTTTCTTGTCGAAAGACATCCGGCCCAGTTGGAAAGCAGGTTCGCTGTACTGCGGATCGATCTGCGCCGACTGCGTAAACAGTTTCTGCTTGGCTTCGGGAGACTCGGCCAGGAGTCCCCGGATATAACCTTCGACCGCTTCGACACGCACCGGCGGACGGGCTTTCAGGAAGTCCGCCTGCGGAGGCGCGGAGTGCGGACGCAGGTAGTACACACACTGCCAGGCCAGGCGCGATTCCAGCAAACTTAGATCTTCGAGCGGCCCGGACTCGAAGAACTGCGGCCCGGTGCGCAGATTCTTGGCATCGATGATATTCACGGTCAGCTTCAGAGTGCCGCGCGATTTGGTGTCGCCGTTAGTATCCCCCGCCGGCGCGGGCGCCAGTTCGTAGTGGCCGAACAGAATCTGGCCGGCGTCCAGCGATTCTCCGATCCGCAAAACCGTCGCTCGCGTCAGTACGACGCCGGACCGCACGGCAAGGCGGCGGTAGACCTCGACGCGATCCTCACGCGATAACGCCAGAATGCCGGCCCCGGCCAGCGATTCGCGCAAGTTTTCCGCGACGCTCTCGCCGATCCAGTCCAGATTCGGGTTGGTGGTCTGGTTGAAGAACGGCAGCGTCGCAACGGTATCGGCGGCCGGCAAAACGGCTGTTGTGAGGATCCCGATGGCGAGGGGAAGCCAAAGCCGGGAAGGACGGAACTGCACTACTTCAAGCTTAACAATCGGGGTCTAACAATCGAGCGACCAACCGCATGGCCGCTTCCTCTGCGTCGCGGTCTGTCCCGAATCCCTCGATGCGCGCGATGCCGGGTTCGTGCCGAAACCACGTGACCTGCCGTTTCGCATAACGGCGCGTGTCGCGCTTCATCTGCTCCAGTGCTGCTTCGCGAGAAAGAGCGCCGCTGAGAAACGCCAGCCCTTCTTTGTAGCCGAGCGATTCGAACGGCTTCGCCGATTGAGGCACGCCAGCGTCGAGCAAACTTCGAATTTCAGGAAGCAGCCCGCCGTCGAACATCTGTTCGCAGCGCTGGTCGAGCGCTGCGTAAAGTGCCCCGCGAGGAGGGAACAATCCGATCTTTAACACTTCATAACCTTCGAGCTTTTCAGGTGGTTGTTGTGAGGAAGCGTTGCGCGATGAGAGAGTCCGGATTTCGATCGCGCGAATGAGCTTCGGCGCATCGTTGGGGTGAATGCGCGCGGCAGACACGGGGTCAAAACGCCGCAGCCAGCGATGCAGGACGCCGGAGCGGCGTCGTTCCGCGGCAGTCAGTGCCGCGCGTAGCGATTCGTCGCGAGGCGGAGCGGGCGAGAGACCGTCGACCAGCGCGCGCAGGTAAAATCCCGTGCCTCCGCAAAGAATCGGCAGGTTACCGCGTTCCGAAATTTCCCGAACCGCGTCGCGCCCGAGCCGGGCAAAATCCCCCGCCGTGAAACCTTTCGCCGGTTCCGCAACATCTATCAAGCAGTGCTGAATGCCGCCGCGCTCGGGAATAGGGAGTTTCGCTGTCCCGATGTCGAACCCGCGATAGACCTGCATGGAATCGCAGTTGACGATTTCCCCGCCGAATTGCCGCGCCAGTTTGATCGCGAGCGCGCTTTTCCCGGATCCGGTCGGGCCGCAGACCGCGACCAGCGGCCGGTATCTCACAACCATTCCTCTTTGACGAACAGGTACAGAACGGCACCGGGATTGCTCGAATTCGGCGTTATACTGACTAGTAACCTCGCTTTATGCTGCCCGCTGGCCTTGACGGGCGGGGAAAGATAAGAACTCACTCCAATGATCAGTTTGTTGCGTTCGCTATGGCAAGTCAGCATTCCCGCCACCCTTGCGGTTGGTATCGCGGCTTCGCCTCTTTGCGCGCAGAACAAGCCCGCTCAGGATCCGGCCGCGCCATCGGGACAAGCCGCGCCGAAACAAGCCGCGGCGACTGAAAAGAACGCGGCCACCGATCGCGCTTCCGCATATTACAACTTCTCCATGGGCCACCTCTATGCGGAAATGGCCCAGGCGTATAACCGGCAGGACTATGTCAACAAGGCCATCGACTTTTACCGGCTGGCGCTGAAACAGGACCCGTCGGTTAGCTTCATCACCGAGGAGTTGACCGATCTTTACATCCAGTCCGGTCAACTCAACAAGGCGGTGACCGAGGCGGAAGACCTTCTGAAGCGGAACCCGGACGATCTCGGCGCCCATCGTGTGCTCGGCCGCGTCTACACCCGGCTGATTGGCGATCCGCAAGGCCAGCAGGGCAAGATCGACGAAAAGATGTTGCAGCGTTCGATCGAGCAATACGCGATCATCGCGCAGAAAGATCCGGACGATACCGAGAGTGCGCTATTGCTCGCGCGCCTGTATCGGCTGAACCACGACACCGCGAATGCCGAGAAGAGCTTCAAAGCAGTGATCGCGAAAGAGTCGGATAACGACGAAGCGCTCACCGGTCTGGCGGGCATTTATTCCGAGCGCGGCGATACCAAACAAGCGATTGACCTGCTGAAACGTTCCTCGGACGAGAACCCGACGCCGCGTACGCTGGTCACGCTCGCGCAACTTTATGAGCAGTCGAACGACTACGGGGATGCCGCCAACGCGTGGCAGGGCGCGCTCGAGTTGGCGCCGGACAACGATCGCTGGCGCCGTGCTCTGGCGCAGGATCTTCTCTTCTCCGATCGCCTGGCCGAAGCACGCAAGCTCTACGAGGCTCTCGTTGCCGAAGATCCGCATGACGCTGTCGTGCAGTTGCGGCTCTCCGAGCTATATCTCCAGCAGCATGAAATTCCAAAATCGCGGGCGGCGTGGACCAAGGCGCACGAAGCGGATCCGGACAACCTGGAAGTGAAGTACGACGAAGTGGCGCTGCTCGACGCCGAAGGCAAGACGGATGATGCCATCAAGGCGATGAAGAGCATCATCGATTCGTCCACGAAGCCGGAGTACAACACGGCGGAACGCGCGCAGCGTGACCGGCTTATCGAACGCCTCGGGAATCTGTACCGTTCCTCTGGAAAGTACCAGCAGGCCATTGCGGCTTACCGCGATATCAGCCCGGACGATAGCGAAAATGGTCCTCGCGCCGAGTATTTGACGATTGAAACCTACCGGCAGATGAAGGACATGGCAGCGGCGCGCCGTGAGTCGGATGCGGCGATGAAGAAGTACCCCAAGGATCGCCTGGTAGTCATCGAGCACGCGACGTTGCTGGCCGATGGGGGGCAGGTCGATCGAGCGATCAACGAAATCGATGGTTTGAAAGACGGCAAGAACGATCGCGAGCTTCTACTGGCGGATGCGCAGCTGCTCGAGAAGGCCAAGCGCTTCACCGATGAGCAGCGCCTGTTGGACCAGGCCGAACAATTGAGTACGACGACTTCCGACAAGATTACGGTGCGGTTCGCCCGCGGCGCGATGCTCGAAAAGATGAAGGATTTCGACGGCGCGGAAGCGGCGTTCCGCGCCATCATCAAAGATGACCCGGATAACGCGGGTGCTTTGAACTACCTCGGATACATGCTCGCGGATCGGGACCAGCGCCTCGATGAAGCGCAAAAGTTGATCTCGAAGGCACTGGAAATCGACCCGCAAAACGGCGCGTATCTCGATAGTCTGGGCTGGGTTTACTATCGCCAGAATCTGCTGGACAACGCCGAGAGCAATCTTCGCCTGGCGCTCGAACGAATGGGGAACGACCCCACGGTTCACGATCATCTCGGCGATGTGCTCATGAAAGAAGGCAAGGTCAAGGAAGCCATTGCGCAATGGCAATCGTCGTTAAAGAGCTACGACGAGGCGGCGGGGAATTCCGATACCGATCCGGCCGACATGGCCAAGGTTCAACGTAAGCTGGAAGACGCCCGCGTCCGCGTGGCCCGTCAGGGGCGTGCAGGCGACGTGCGCTGAACACCCCGCTTATCGAGTTTCGCCGCGCGACGGTAATGCGCGGCCGGCATGCCGCTTTATCCAACCTGAACCTGACGATCGCGCGCGGAGAAAGTGTCGCGATCCTGGGTCCAAATGGATGCGGGAAGAGCACGCTCATCGGCGCTATTTTGCGCGAGTTTTATCCGCTGGCCGCTAAAGAATCAGGTAACGAACCAGCTAAAGAATCAGGTAAAGAACCGGCAGTCCGCATTCTCGGCCGCGACCTTTGGAACCTGGAAGAGCTGCGGGCGCTGATCGGGATCGTTAAGAACAATCTGTTGCCGCCCAAGGCCGGCGTGGTTTCCGCACGCGAGCTCGTTGTTTCCAGCTTTTTCGGCAGCGTCGGTCTGTGGAACCATCAGCAGCCGACCGCGGCGATGTGGCGGGCAGCGGACGAAGCGCTCGAGCGCACGCGCGCTTCGCATTTGGCGGACCGAGACATCGACGAGCTATCTTCCGGCGAAGCGCGGCGCGTCGAGATTGCCCGCGCGCTTGCGCACCGGCCGGGAACCTTGCTGCTGGATGAGCCGGCGAATCATCTGGACCCCCGTGCGCAAGCTGAATTGCGCACCTTGGTTCGTGACCTGATCCGGGAAGGCACGGCGATCATCATGGTCACGCATCACGTCGCGGACGTGGTTCCGGAAATCGGCCGCATTATCCTCATGCGTTCCGGAGCCATTTACGCGGACGGTTCGCGGCGCGAGATCTTGCGGAGCGAGGTATTGAGCGCTCTATTCGATCATCCAATAGCGATTGGTGATTCATAAGATGCTGCCCTGGGAACTTGCCGCTGAGGCATCGGTTTCGCCTGGAATCATCGGCGGCAGGGTATAGCGATCCACCGCGCGATCCGGTTTCCCTTCTTTCGGCGCGCGCTGTCGGCAGAGATCCCGTGTTCGCGTACATCTGCCGGTATAACTGGGCGGATGCCTACCATGCTCATGGCGACGACGTTTCACAGTGCTGGGACGGGCAGGTCTCCGCGCAGTACAATTTCCGAGCACGTTTCCAAATTTCTCAAACGAGTGTACCTGGAAACAAAGCAGCATTGCCACTAGGTAAAATCCTAGTTTTCTATGAGTAGCTTGCGGAGTTCGACGACGGCCGGAGCAACCGCAAGCGTCTGTGTCTCCGGCTAAGAAATAACCTGAAACAACTTAGAGCCGAAATTCAGGCTACTTTGCGGCGTGCTATCGTTCGCATTGAATCCCGCCGATATCCGAACTAAGTAGGCACCGGTTCCGGCGGGGGATCCGCTGTTCGCAGTGCCACCCCAGGTAAAAGTCGAAAGCTCGTTTGTCGTGTAAGACGCCCAATCGGAAATCAACTTGATTTGCGTAACCCGATCGGTGGGTCCGACCTGGCGCTCATCCAGGCCTTCGTTGTCCTGAATGATCTCAACTCGTCCGTTAGCGGCCTGAGGCCACTGATAAGTTATCGTTAAGCCGGCGCCCATCGGTACCGACGAGGCGCTTAGGCTCGGAATTCCGGAGTACGGCCACAACAGATGCGGTCCGATAAAGTTCAGGTTCTCCGGCGCGTCGCCGTGTGTGATCACCTGCGTGGAGACTTGCTGGGCGCTCGGACCCATTCCGGCCACTGCCATGAAATCGAGATGCGTTGCATGATACTTGACGGTACCGAGCATCATTTGCATGCACATCCGGTCAACCGCAACCGGGTTCTTTCCGGCTAATACCACGCCGGCATTGACCGGCGAACCGTAAATCGGGCCGTTACCCTGCATCCCATAAATTCCGGCAATCACGGAAAAATGCAGTGGCACGACTCTGTGGATATCGGTAACTGCCTCGGCGACGGAAAGCTCATGCGGGTTCGATCTGGGGACTTGTCCTATAACGTCATATTGCGTTGGAAGAAAGAGTCCGAAGTAGTTCTTACAGGTCATTGTCACCGTAGCCCAGGTATGAGTCTTCATCGCTGAGCACGATATGAATACCGCGTTTGGTGTGAGCAGCGTGTGCGGCAGCCAGATGTTCCGGTACACATATCCGTTCAGAACG
The DNA here is from genome assembly GCF_903970205.1 of Nevskia soli. GTDB lineage: Bacteria > Acidobacteriota > Terriglobia > Bryobacterales > Bryobacteraceae > Bog-113. The sequence goes on from NZ_CAJCHS010000344.1 coordinate 16,954, forward strand.
GGAGTCAGTGTCTCGGGGTCCTGGTCAAGATCGACTAAGGTGACATTCGGATAACTGGCAAACATGGCCGTGTAGCCGCAATAGGCAAAGGGCGGCGCGCCGTCTTGTTGACCGGTTGCGGAAAACTGGGCGGCCTCCACGATGTAAATCTGTGTGGCTCCATTCTGGATACATAGATCGACGACCGCCTGACAGACGTTCGGATCGGTTGTAGTTCCGGTCGTATACAGTTGTTGGATCACGAGATTCACTTTGATAACAACCGGCAATCCGCTTACATTGGGGAATTCGCCCGCGGGTAGAGATGCGATGGCGGCCTGGGCGGCAGCGTATCCATCGGTTGCACTTGTTGTAAAGCCGGTCGCGATACCGACGTGATACGGGGCGCCTGATCGAGCGTGGACGGCTTGCGCGCGTCTGGCGAGGAATGTCGCCGCGGTACCGGCGGCGAGAGTAGAGATTAGCCTCCGGCGAGTAAGACTGCTTTCGGCTAGATTTGTCACGGGGCTACGGAGCTCCTTATACTTCTTTCTAAAGTGTAGGACTTTTAAGCGCGGTTATCGCGTACAGCGGATGTGGGGAACGCGCGACTTGGTTCTCTTTCTCTCTATCGCCGCTGGGTAGCCTCGTGCTAGGCTCTCTTGCTAGCCTCTCTTGCTAGGCTCCTTGCTACACTACGGCTGCCGATGAAGCTAGCCACGTTTCAGCACGATTTACATGCCCATGCCGGGGCGATTACGGGCGACGAGGTCGTCAGCCTCAAGAGCTCCGGTTTTCCCACCGTCCTTTCGTTCCTCGAAGCCGGTCCCGAAGCTGCACTCCGTCTCGAAGTTCTGTTATCCAAGCCACCCGACGACGCGGTGTTTCCGCTCTCTCAGGTCAAACTGCTCGCGCCTATTCCGAGGCCGCCGAAGATCATCTGCATCGGGTTGAATTACCGCGATCACGCCATCGAAACCAACAGCCCGATCCCGACGATTCCTGTGGTCTTCAGCAAGTTTCCCAACGTCGTCATTGGACCCGGCGAGCCGATCGTGCTGCCTCGCAATTCCGAGAAGCCGGACTACGAAGCCGAACTCGCGGTAGTGATCGGCAAAGGCGGCCGCCACATCGCCGCGGAAAACGCGCTCGACCACGTGTTCGGATATATGAACTTCAATGACGTGAGCGCGCGCGATTTTCAACTGGCGACGTCGCAATGGACGATCGGCAAAACGTTCGATACGTTCGCTCCGATGGGGCCGTGGATCGTCTCGAAGAACGAAATCGCCGATCCGCACAACTTACGAATCGGCTGCACGATCGACGGCGAGCAGATGCAGGATTCGAACACGCGCGAGCTGATCTTCCGCATCCCGGAACTGATCGCATACTTGTCGAGCGTGTTCACCCTGGAAGAGGGCGACGTGATCGCAACCGGAACTCCGCCGGGGGTCGGCATGGCGCGGAAACCCCCGCGCTGGCTGCGGGCAGGAGACAATGTAACAGTGGCCATTGAGGGTTTGGGGGAGTTGCGGAATCCGGTGGTGGCCGAGCAGTGAAACGCCGCCGTTGGAGCAGAATTGCGGCGCTGCTGGCGTTCTGCTGTCTGTGCGTTTCCGTGTTTGCGGTTAACGTGCTGGCCGGCAAGAAAAAGAAAGACGAAATCACGCAGACGCTGGCGGCGCCGCCGGAACCGCCTGCGGCCGTGGCGGCAAATACGCGCCGTCTGGTGTTCCATACGTCGCCGCTGAGCGGGCGTGGACTGCTCTCGCAACAGACGAAAGACGCGCTGCATGACCTTCTGCGGCAGAACGAGGGGATGCAGATTGTCAAGATCCGCGCGTTTGTAGTTGGCGCGGGCGATCTGCGGCGCATCCCGCAATTGGTCGGCGAAATTCTGGGCGAGAAGAAACACCAGCAGCTGCCGGCCGTTAGTGTAGTCCTGGGCGGAGGACTTCCCGTGGAAGGAGCGCAGGTCGCGCTCGAATCGATATCCGAAGCGAAGCGCGACGTCAACCCGAACGGGCTCCTGTTCACCGGGCTTCGCAAGCGCGAGGCGGAACGGCCCGGGCAGCGTCTCTCCGAGTTAGCCGACCAGTCGATTGCCGATATCGCGGCGGCGTTAGCCGGCCATGGCGAAGTCCTGGAGGTCACCTGCTTCCTCACCCGCCTGGAGGAAGCATCGCGCGTCACCAACATCATTGCGGATCGGTTCCCTGGAGCTACGTCGAGTGTCGTGCAGGCGCAGCGCGCGGCGTCGCCTCAATCGGTGGCATGCGAGGCTATAGCCCGCGCGGGCGCCGTCGCGGGAAATGCTCCGGGCGTGGTTGCGTTGAACGCCGGGCGAGCGGTCTTCACCGGAACCCAAGTCGCGTATGGTTTCAATGATGACGACGCGCGCCTCGCGTTCAAGCGGTTGGACCATGTGCTCGAGGGGTTTGGCACGAACCTGAAGAAGGCGGCGGAGATCGACGTTTACCCGCTCTCGCCATCGATCGCCGCGCAAACGCGCAAGGTTGAACCGGAGTTCGTGGATCCGTCGTTGACAGCGGTGCTGGAGATTCCGTTTGAAAGCGTTCCGGGCCTGGATGCCAGCTTCGCGGTTGAAGCCGTTGCGCCCGTCACACCCTAAGCGAGCAAGGATCGAGCCATGAACGTTCCCAAACGCGTTGTCACTTTCGGCGAGATCATGCTGCGTCTGGCGCCGCCGGGTTTTGAACGCATCCTGCAGACCGGCACGTTCGTCGCGACTTTCGGCGGCGGCGAAGCCAATGTCGCGGTGGCCGTGCAGACTCTGGGGTGGCCGTCTTCGTTCGTGACGGTCTTGCCGACGGCGAATCCGATCGCGGACGCGCTGATTTATCAACTGCGCGGGTTCGGTGTTGGCACCGGCGACATCGTGCGCGCCAAGGGCCGCATGGGCGTTTATTACGTCGAGAGCGGCGCGAATCAGCGGCCATCGAAAGTGGTCTATGACCGCGATTACTCGGCGATCTCTCTAGCGGGGCCGGGTGCCGTCGATTGGACGCGCGCATTCGATGGAGCAAGCTGGTTCCATATCACGGGAATTACGCCGGCACTCAGCGCGTCGTGCGCAGACCTGGCGATTGAATCGGTGAAGGCCGCGAAAGCCGCCGGCCTGCACGTCTCGTGCGATCTGAATTACCGCAAGAACTTATGGAAGTGGGGCAAGACCGCTGCCGAAGTCATGCCGTTGCTCGTTCCGTTCACCGACACGCTGATCGCGAACGAGGAGGACATTCAGGCGGCGCTCGGAATTGCGGCCGCATCGGATGTTCACTCCGGACATTTGGACGCGGATGTCTATCGCGGGCTCGCCGAACGCGTTCTGAACGACTATCCGGGGCTGTCAAATGTTGCGATCACCTTGCGCGAAAGCCACAGCGCGTCGCACAATGGGTGGTCGGCGTGCCTGCATGACGGGAAGGAATTTCTGTTGAGTCGCAAGTACGAGATCACGCATATCGTGGACCGCGTGGGAGGCGGCGACGCCTTCGCCGGCGGGCTGATCTACGGCCTGCTGGCCCTCGAATCGCATCGCGAGGCGCTCGAGTTCGCGGTCGCGCTCTCGTGCCTCAAGCACTCGATTCCGGGCGATTTTTCCCGGTTCACCGCCGATGAAGTCAGGAACTTGATGAAGGGAGATACCTCAGGACGTGTCCAGCGCTAGTGCAGTAAGACAACGAACGGTGCGGCAGCTTCGAGACCTGCAAGGGATCGGGCCGGCCATGTTGAAGGACTTCGAGCTGCTGAATGTTCGCAGCGTCCAGCAGCTTGCGGAAGAGGATGGGCTGGAGTTGTATGAGCGGCTCAACCACTTGTCGGGGACGCGGCAGGACCCGTGCGTTCTGGATACGTTTCGCTGCGCCGTGGCTCAGGCCAAGAATCCGCGTCTATCGGATGAAAAGAGGAACTGGTGGTATTGGTCGCGAAGGCGGAAAGCGAACGTGCTGTAAAGACGACCTGTAAACTCCCTACGGAGTTGAAACCGGGAGCAGCGTTTTGTGCTAGCATGCGTGGCATCCCTGAAAGGAGAGTCCAATGCGTTCTCTCACAACGTTGCTCTCATTTGCGTTGGGATGCGCTTCGAACGTGATCGTGGCTCGTGCGCAGTCTCCGACAACGCCTGGCCCGGAAGTGAAGAAGCTGGCAGTAATGGTCGGCAAGTTCACCGTCGAAGACGAAGTGAAAGCCGGGGCAATGGGGCCGAACTCGCCGGCGACGAAGTTCAGTGGCACTGACGATTGCAGATGGACGGCAGGCGGCTTCGCTGTGATATGCGAGGCAGCACTCTATCGACCCGGAAGGAAATACACGGAAGCTTCCTTCGTCTACTACGATCCCACGTCCAAGACATACCTGTACCACGCAGTCGACAGTTCAGGAGGAGTAGAAAACAAGACTGGTACGGTGAGCGGCGACGTATGGACTTGGCTTGGGGAGAGCAATTTTGGCGGGAAGATGTATCACACCCGGTACATCATGAAGTTTGTTTCAGCCGACTCCTACGAATACACCGACGAGTCGGGCGAAAGCGAAAGCTCCATGAAGGTGTTCGTGAGCGGGAAAGAGACTCGCGTCACTGCCACCAAGCCAGCGAAGTCGCAATCGAAGCAATGACGGGCGTTCAGTCATTAGTTCCAAGCTAACAGGCAACCGGAACTTAACTGTCA